>JBDRKX010000047.1:0-141163 GCA_043813605.1 Elusimicrobiota bacterium
CTTCAATATCTTCTCCGGCAATTTTTCCTGTAATGGGCGCCTTTACTATCTCTTCCCTTCCGGATTCCGCAACTACTCCGTCATAGCCTCTCTTAAAAGCCTCCATGTTGATATCAATTATTTTCTGCCCCTTCTTTTTCAGGCTCTTATAAAGGCTGTTATTTAATGCAAGCATCATATCAGCTTCATCAAATTCTATACCCATGTATTTTGATATCTTTACAGCCGCTCCAAGCATCGGTACGTTTTCGAACTTAGATATTTTAGCAGCATCAAGTGTATAAATCCTTAAATCTTCTATATTATATTCCGCCCTAATCTCCTCCGGGCTAAGCGGTGTATTTACTATAAGTATTCCATCCTTATCCAGACCGGAGAGACAATCTATCTGAGACAGCAGGGTAGAATCGATTACAATACTTAAATCCGTACTTCTAAGCTGGCTGTGTTCCCTTATCTTCTCTGTGGCCTCCTTATTAAAGGCTGTAACAGGCGCACCTTTGCGCTCCGGTCCGAAGAACGGGAACGCGCTCGCCGGCATTCCAAAAGCGTTCTTGCAGATCTCGGCAAGTATTTCAGCTACCGTTACCGCGCCCTGGCCGCCTCTGCCGTGCCACCTTATTCCAAGCATCCTGCTGTCGAATCTTTCCATATTTTTAAGCGCATTCTCTTTATTGAGCACAACCGGTTCGGGTTTCTGCGCCGGAGTTATTTCAACTATCGCGGCCTGACTCTCATCTGCAACCTCTTCTGCTTTTTCATCAGTTTCAGAGACATCCAGTCCGTCCAGGGCTTCCAGTCTTCTTATATCTTCATTTACAGTTGCCTGGTAATTTTTTATACCTTCGGCAAACTTCGGAAGCATCACCCCGTTCTTATCGAACATATGGCTGAACCTTCCCTGCCTCTTAAGCCAATTCTCTAACTTTAAAGGATCTTCTACCTTTTCCGTAATCCTTAAAACACCATTTTCTACCTCATATAGCGGCCATACATTGGCCTCTACTGCCATTTTAGCTATTTCAAGTGACTCGTCTGATCTTATCCGGTGTCCAGGCGGACAGGATGAATACGCTATTATCACAGAAGGGCCGTTATGAGCCAGAGCTTTTTTTATTTTCCTTCTGAAATCCGCAGTATGCGAAGGGGAGACATAAGCTACATACGCGTTCTTCCCATGCGCTCTTATAATTGCGCCCAGGTCTTTGCGCTGCTCTGCCTTACCTCCGGGCGTAGTAGTTGTTACCGCTCCGAACGGCGTAGCGCCCGAACGCTGTACGCCCGTATTCATGTAAGCGCCGTTATCAAGTACGACATACAAACCGCGGTGACCTCTCTCAAGCCATCCGGAGAATTCCGCCAATCCTATATCATATGTTCCGCCGTCACCCGCGACAGCTACAGGATAATGGTTGGCAAACTCTTTTCTGCCTTTCTTTACAAGATATTTTATCGCAGCAGCTATTCCGGCTGAGACCGCCGCAGTATTCTGAAAGGCTACATGTATAAACGAATTCAGCCATGCTACCTGAGGAAATATACTTGTAGAGACCTCAAGGCATCCGCTTGTCCCTATAGTTATCGGCTGAAGCCCGGCATTTCGCACCTGTTCCATAACCATACCCATTATAATCGGTTCTCCGCACCCCGCGCATGTTCGGCTTCCGCTTACAAGCCCGCATATAGAACTGACTTGTTCTCCCGTATCTTCAGAAATATAATCATCGTGCATTATAGCATCGAGCTTATCGTCACCGGATTTTTCCCCGGGATAAAAGGCAAGGATGCCGTAATCCTTAAGTATATCTCTTTGAAGATTCGCGGTGATCCTATCATGACTTCCTGTTACAACAAAATCCAACTCGGATTTTGTTAATGCTTTTTTCAGATTTTTTCCTGACTCATCTTCTTCTACGGTTATAACCCTGTAACCTCCTGCGCGCATTTTATCGGCTATAGCAGCATCAACTTTCTGAGAGCCGTAGACTATTACATTTCTTCTTAATTGTATGCTTATATGAGGAATATTCTCCTTCTCGGAGGATACAGCGAGCATCATGGGATGACCTTCGGGCTGATACTCTATCTGAGTTATTTTATCATCACTATAGACAATATCACCTTCCAGTAGATCCATTAACTTCAGGGCCTCTTCGCCTTTGAGTTCCACCGTCCTGTCAGTAGAATACGCATAGAGTTCAGGCATGGGATTAAGCTTCAGCTCGGTCTTATTTACCATCTCGATAGCTTCTTTGGAACATATTACGGCACAGAGTCCGCATGCCTTACAGTGATCCGAATCTACGCCTATCAGTTTTCCGTCACGCACAATCAGCGCGCTGTCAGGACATATTTTAGTGCATTTAAGACAATTTATGCACTTGCCTTCGAGTTTCATTTCAATCTTTGTTTCAGCAAAATTTATTACAGGAAGCTGTGTACCCCAGGAACCGGTTTTATTGGCAAATGCGCTGCCAGGTCTGACATTTATCCCGCCTGTTACAAGCTTTTCGTACGGGGTATCGCCTTTTTGCGTAAGAATAGCCGCCTTATTTATATATCCTAATAATGCTTCCTGAATATTCAGATTCGAGACTCCGTTAACCGGCAAAGCGAATATGGTCTCATCATTTTTGTCCCTTAATGTTATAGCTATACCCTGTCCGTCTTTTGTTACAAGGATATACTCCGCTTTTTCAAGGTTCCTCTGTTTTATGACTGGTTCATTATCCTTAAAAACTTCATCCAGCATACTTGTTGCCAGGGGCCCGAGTATATTTTCCTTGTATCCGTTACCAAGGTCGGCAGTTTTCATAACAAAATATCCAGGAGCAAGAACTAACGACATCATTAAATTTATCTGGTTGAGCTTATCATTGAGAGCATTTTCCGGCAGGCCTTTTGAAGAAAGGTATTCTACCTCAGCAGCATCTACTTCACTGTCTACATCAAGGTCGCCCCGGGCATAATGATGCATCCTTTTTAATATATTAATAAAAAGGGCAGTCAGTTCGACTTCGTTCAGCCCGTTTATTATCTGCGCAGGGATAGATATATTCCTTTCATACAGGAATTCATTCACTACATCAAGGCCGGATTTTCCCAGATCAGGTTCAGCCAGAATCCTTATTTCTCCAAGTATTGTTAACGTACCGTCTTTTTCTTTTAACTTTATTTGAAGCTCTCTATTTTGGTCAGTCTTATTTATTACCAGTTCTATGCCGAGATATTCTCTTGCTTCTTTTAGAGACTTTTGAATTTTGTCTTCTATATTACCTTGTATTACAACAGCGAGAAGTCTAATATTGTCATTTGTAACAGCCTGAATATAGCTATTAAATATTTCTTCACGCGCCAATCCCATAGCTGCCTGCAGTTGAGCAACAGCAAAAGGCATATACGATTTCGGCTCAGTATCTTTCGGATTCCTTAACCCGTCTATCACCTTATTTATTTTTTCTACCGTTTCAGCGTCGTTATTATCATACGCAGCCAGTATCTCATATATCCTGTTTTTGATCCTGTTTACTATCTCGACCTGAAGGATACCGGGCGCGACATCCCTTTCCACACTTGCTTTCAGCAGGAATGGAATAAGCTCATCCGCAAGCCCTATTATACCTTCCCTTGCATCCTTCTTGAACCAGTCCCAGTTTTCTGCAAGTTCATCTACAGAATACATGTTCTTCTGGGGCCCTTCCTTAGCTGAGATGACATAGACACCGCCAAAGTTCCCTATGTAACCTTCAAGCCCTAGGACACCTCTTTTGTACAGTTCACTTTCTATAGCGGCGATATCAGCGGCGTTCGTCCCGAAAGTGCTGTTCTCCCCGCCGATTATCGTATGCGGGAACCTTGCTGTGTACCTGTCGATGTTTCCGGCTGTAACGGTAGGTCCGGCCGCAGCGGTAAAGAGGATGTCTACCTGCTCGTCTTTCTCCTCAAGAAGATCAAGAAGTGTATTACGCGGATCATCGCTCTTCAGGTCATTAACCCTTTTTATCTCGAAACCTTTCCGTTTTTCCATAGTTTCAAGGACAAAGCCGTCACGCACCTTATCTATACCGGACAAACGTTTTTTAAGTATTATTTTTATATCGTCACTTGTAAAACCTTTCTCATTATAAGCGACTCCGGAGTGCTCCAGGCCGCGTTCTACCATAGCAACAAGCTTTACTTTTGCTTTTCCTTCAAGTTGTTCATTTATATAATCTACGAGTCCGGCCATACCGGCGCCGACCTGACCGCTTCCGGTAATAGCCATAGTAAGTTCCCACCCCTTTTCTATCTTTCCGATTTCTATCATGTGTCTGATCACATGAACTATTTGCTGGGCGTTCCCTTGAGCTGTTGAATTATCAAGACCGGGATCCGAGAAAAGCGACCGTGCTGTCAGTGTACCGCCTCCGATTATGGCACCAAGTATCTTGTCTATTATTACTTTTGTCTCGGGGTCTAACTCCCATTTATTTTTCCCGCCTATACGGCCTTCTCTTATGGCTTCAACTACAGCCTGGCGGATAGACCACATAAAAGGATCCCTGAGAAAATATTTTTTATCTATATTCTCATGATCTCTAAGCTGCCTATCCCAGTAATCCATGGCCGGATCTTCAAGGTCGTATAAAGCCCGGGTCTTCTGAGCTGATTCATATGTTGGCCACTTGTTTGGAATTACTGATAGTGATTTTAATAATGCTAATTCTTCTCCAATGATTGAACGATACTCTTCACGCACAGCATCTACAGCCGGCTGGATGTGTCCGCCCGAATTCATATCGGGACCGCCGACATTATTGGACCAAACGCCGTCATCACCCACAACATTCACGACGGCTCGGGCCATTCTGGAAAGGACTTTGTCAACATCCGCACCTTCTGTCAGAACCGTCACTGTCTTCGAACCGAGATAAGGTACGGTTGCCCAGATGTTTTTCAGGGCCATACCTTCGGCAAGTCCTGAATCCTCTTCAAAAATCTTATTAAAATTGAGAAGCTGTTTCAGATATTTCACTCTTATGCCGCCTACGGATACCGGGTCGGCTTTGATTGTGATGGTAAAACTGCCTGTTCTGTCGGGAGCCATAACAACTCTGTACAATTTATGTTTCTTCTTTCCTTTAGGAAGTTTTGCGGCGTCAAATACAAGTACCGGAGGATCACGCGAGTCATATCTCCTGGAAAGCATGTTTGATGCAGTCAGGGCATCCGCGATCCACAAATATTCTCCGAGAAGTGCCCTGTCTTCCTTGTTTGCCTTCCTGATGGCTTTTTCTACAGCACGATGGGCCGTTTTATAACTTTTCTGCAGTTCAGGTTTTCTGGTATCCGGAGCCGCTGCAAGACTGAGTTTTGCATCAATAAAGTTTTTCAGTTCTTTGGCTATTTCAGGATATTTCGACAATGTCTTCCGCATATCATAATTGGAACCGTAATCCTCGGGAGTCGCTTTCCCGGTAGCGAGCCCGTGCATCATCGCCAGATTAAGAAGTACCTGTTCTTTTATCTTATCCGGCTGGTCCAGTTCGTTCGAACTTTTTGCCGACACTACAGGCTCACTGCTTATCTGTTTGTATATCTGTTCTCTTATCCTCTTATCCTGCTGCCTCTTTATACTGAGATAAAATGCTTCTGCCATTTCGTTCATCTTAAATGAATAGCTCATCTCGTTATCGTATCCAACAAGAAGCCTGAATGTGTCAGGAGTGATCTGCTCTATCATATCAGAGAACACGATCGAACCTGTCCGACGGCCGCTTATCCGATCTTTCCACAGATGTTTGCCGTCTTTCTGGTCTTTTTCACCATAGACTTCAAGTACATCCGGGAACTCAGCTCCTATCCTTTCTATATAGTTTTTGAATATATCTATGGAAATATTATTCGGGAGCTGCATCATAAAATCAAAAACCGATCCGCCCACAACATCCACCTTGCCGTTTTTAAATGCCGGAGGTGTACGGAGCGCAGTAAACAGCGCGTTTATTATAAGATGTTCTTTTACACCTTTAGCAGCTCCGGTAGATTTCGGGAAGAGATGGCCGTAAGGCCCTTTATTACCGTCATTTGTATACATATGGAAAGTAGTTCCGAGCAACGAGAGTTTTCCGAAAGCGGAAAGGAAGAGACTTATATATGAAGCGCCGTTAGTACTGCATGATGTCGGTGTAGCAAACATTGCTCCAAGCTCCTTTATAAGCGGCAGCTTGTGTACCATCCATTTTCCGAGATGGTGTATTCCACCGCCAAGAGGAAGAAGAAGCTTTTTAGTGATCTGGGCTTTAAGGTACATAAAACTGCCTGCATCTCCTACCATTCTTTCTCTTTCAATCTGCTTCAGCAGTTTCTTCAGCCGGATAAGTTCATTAGCCGCATCAAGTTCCGGCGTTATTCCTTCTATTTTATTTACACCTGCAAGGTCATAAACAGTAGGACCGCTCAGCTTTATTCCGGCTTCTTCAAGATAACCGTCACCGATTTCCACGCCGCCGGGTGTTGCGTCTGTACGCCAGCCGAAGTATATAGCGTCATCACCATCAGCAACGATCCACGGTCTCGGGTAATTATCCTGCTCGACGCCGGCCTTTTTCTGGCCTTCAGTGAACTGTTTAGTATCAGCGCAGTATACTTTTCCGACGACTTTGTCATCAAGAACTATGTTCACGTAGTATATGCTCTCCACAGGAGTCTTGCGCTTATAATCCTGTATCGCCTGGAGTACTTTTTCTCCGGCTTCAAATTTAAGCCGGTTCTTTTTCAAAAGATCCGAAATTTTCATTTCGGTATTGTCTTTCAGTTTCAGAGTAAGACCCGAATTCTCAATAACAGCATCAGAAAACATCTTCTCGACTTCTTTTTTCGCCGAGATCATCTTCATATCGGCATCATCACCCTTGAGCGAGCGGGTTGCTACCATATATTTTCCGAAATATCCTTCTTCCTTGCTGTTGACATCAGATACAAGACGCAATGCCAGTCCGAGCGTTCCGATCCTTCCGGTACCGTCAAATGCCTCATTCGGTTTATCTGACGGTTTCACTTTTATCGGATCATCTACTTTCAGGTTCCTGAAAATCAACCTGAACTCATGTCCGGACATAAATTCGGCAAGCTGGAGCATATCATAAGCCCACTTGCCTTGTTGATCACTATATTGTCTGCTTAGCCTTGCAAGGATCTCTTCTGCCCTTTTATTTATTCTTATACCTTTACTTTCCAGGTGAGCGATTATACTGACGGCACTGGATCCGTTGATCTCCAGCGCATCTTCTTCTCTTACAGCTTTATTCAGCCGAGCCGCGAATTTACTGATCTCCATCCTGAGAGGTTCGAACATCTCGGCAACATTAAACTGGTCCTTTGCCACCTTGTCTATATGGTTCGTCAGCTTGTAGTAGAATCCTATAATATTATCCTGGAGTTCCCTGTCGCCCAGCGCAATTACGCGGCCCGCTTTTTCATCAAACGAAGGTGAAGAAAGTATGTAAAGGAGCATGGAGAGCTGCTGTATCCTGTTAAGATCGGACAGGAATTTCTTAAGATTATCTCCAAAATAAGGTATACCGGATTTTTTATCTTTCAATGACCTGAAAACGCCCAGATCCTTATCTACTTCGATACCGTCGGCATTAAGAAGCTCACTGATATCAATATTATTGATTATATCTTTAAGAAGCCCCAGATGTTCTGTTTTACCCGCAGCCAGTTCTCCGAAAAGGTCAAAACTGAACTTATCGAGCGCCTCAAGCGCCGATGCCGTATCTTTAACATCAACACTGGCCCAGTCAGTTCTTTCGGATAATTTTACTTCAGGCAATCTTGAACGGATCTTCGCGTTTATCTTTTCAAGTCCCTCGATATTATCTCTTACCCAGTAATGGGTATGTATCATCACGTCCCCGCTATCTGTCTTAACGGCAATAGCCGATGTAAGATCGAACCCGACGGTCCCGATATCTCCCCAGCCGATAGTATGTGTACGGGCCTGTTTCCCGACAGTGGAGACAAGTCCGTTACCGGCGAATTGACCTTTCAGGTATTCCATCACGATCTTTGTCACCGTCTGTTCGTCTTTGGCCTTTTCCACAGCCTCAGCTATCTCGGCAGGTATATTGTCTTTTGATACAAGTACCGGTACCACAACAAAATCTACCGGTTTATCAGCGCCCTGCGGTATTTCTGCATAAATACCGTTTTTCTTTTTCATATCAAGGGCTGCTTCAATATCCCCTTCCGAAGTGTTCTCTTTTCTTATAGTAGAGAATGACGGGACAATGATCGCTCCCTCGAACGCGCCGGAGAGTACATTTACCATCTCATCATATGACGCGTCTGTAATTGCTTCTATTATTCTTGATGTTTCTTCTGTTTGCCTTGATCTGTCGCTGAATATATCAACAAAATTGCCTGTATTAACGGCGGCTGGATGTCTGTGAAGGAAGGTATCGGTGATCAGTTCCCTTGTATAAACAGGGATGGCTGTCGCTTTTTCAATACTCTCTATAAGTTTCTCGACCTGCCCTTTCCTTAACTGGGACTGTCTAAGTGCGTTTAATCCGGATAATGTAGTACCCGCAAGTATCTGCAGAGGCACTCCGCCGCCTGTAAAGGTGACAACATTCTCCATTCCTTTGAGACCGTATTTCTTTGCGGTAGAACTGGCGTCGCCGCCTATAGCAACGACCTTTACTCCATGTCCGGCAAGTTCTTTCAGTTTATTAAATACCTCTTCAGTGCCTTTCTGGTATTTACCGCTGGGTTCTTCCATGTAACCCATTGTACCGTTGACAAGCACTGTCTGACCGGCTTTCAGCGTATTCAGTTTTTCCAGATACTTGGCTACCGATTTAGCATCAATATCATAATGGTTCTTATCACTGTATCCCAGAGCGACCACGAAATCAGGACCCATTTTCTTAAGCTCTTCAAAGAGCTTCTGTTCTTCGGTCTCAAGCGCGATTGACGGGCCGCTCCCGATAAGGGCAAAATGCCTGAGTACTTTAAGCAGGTCTTTAAGGAGCGGTATCTTATCAAGTTTCGCGCCGCCGAAAACAAGCGCGTCAAACCCGTTCAGTATAGAATCGAGTTCGTTGAATTCCCTGAGCATTGCAGGACCGGCGAATACCTCGTCTGCAAGCAGCGGGACATCTTCCACTGACGCGCCTTTTGAACCTATATCACCAAACGCGTCAAAAATGAATATCCCGTCCGAAAGGCTGATCAGGCTGTATGCGAATTCCGGCCGCTTTGTTCCTGTTTCATGTGCATCGTCAAACCTGACATTTTCGAGGACATTGATCTTTCCTTTGATTATATCGCTCTTTGAAATAGTCAATCCGAGGCCATTATCCCTGCCTATACTGCCGGCATGAAAATGGACCCGGCCCGGGAAGAGCGCTGAATCAATGTAGTTTGCTGAATCTTTCATCGACTGGCGGTCATCCTTATCGGCACTCTTTCTTCCATTATGGCCGTAGAGTATCGGAGTAGCACCCTTTGACAGAAGGAATTCCACTATCTCTTTAATATTATCGAGCCTTGCAGTATCCTTTATCTTTCCGTCTTCGGATTTCACGTTCATGTTGACTCTTACAAGCACATTCTGGCCGGTAAGGTCCCTGTCTTTAAGTTCTTCGATAGTAGGTATTTTGTTCAGAAGTTCTATATTCCTGTTCGGCTGAACTTCTTTCTGTACTTTACCTTTACCGAATATCTTCCTTACAATATACTTTATAAATATTACAGCAGGTATCCCTACGGCCGCTATTGCAGCCAGCCATATTACAACTGTGCTGAATATAGCTAATCCGTCTACTGTAAAATCTATGAACTTTGCAGCAGAAGCAGGCATTGCTGACGCTATTTCGGCATAAGTAAGCAGAGTGACACCGGTTATCAAGCCGGTCACCTTTGAAGCCACTGAACCGGCAAATTTCTTAGCCGGGCTTACTGCTGATTCTTCTTGAGTATCGCTGCTGGATACATCTTTAAACCGGCTTACCCTTGCCATCACTTTTTCTATTTTCTGCCTGGCGCCTTTTCTGACTTCAACACCTTTCTGTTTAGCTTTTTTCAGACCGGTCAGCCTGCTTATCAGAAGGGCATGATCCTTTTTGAGAACAGGATTATTTTCAATATCTTTTAGCGCTACGGTCACCATATCAATGAGCTCATCAACAGGCATTGTCCGTATAGAGCTGATTTTCTCGGCAGCAGTCACGCTGAATGCCGGAGGTGTTATGTCAGGTATTTTTGTCCCTTCTTTTGCCACAACGGACATATAGTAGTTATCAGGGGTAAGATACTTGCGCATGACCCTCTGTACGTCTTCCGGGGTCACTGCCATTATACGATTTCTGCTCTTGGTATATGCGTCATAACCTATACCTGAAACTTCACTGGACGCCATACTGTCGGCATATTCTTCATTGGTCTGCATTGAAACGATCATGCCGTTTGCAATACTTTCTTTTGCTCTTTCGATCTCTTCTTCAGTGAATCCATTTCTGTATATATTCTCCAACTCGGTCCATAAAGCCTCTATAGCTTCACCTGTTTTCTCCGGAGCAGTCTCAATGTAATTGATAAACAGGCCGGAATCCGCTTTACCGCTGAAGAATGAACCGACAGAATAAGCGAGCCCTTTTTCTTCGCGTATTGTCTCAAATAGACGCCCGCCGAAACTACCGAGAATGTTCTGTATGATATAAAATACGAACCGGTCTTTGTCGTTTGACGAAATAGCCGGAAAAGCCACGGTTATAAGGGATTCATCCCGGTCTATACCTTTATGCGCTTTTTTAACACCACTAATGAGCGGCGTTTCCGTTTTGGGAACTACTACCGGTTGAGCATTTCTCGTCAGAGCGCCGAAATATTTTTCAACTTCTGTTTTTATCGTGTCTATATCGACATTACCCGATATAGACAGTATCATGTTCTGCGGGTTAAAATTCAGTTTATGCCATTTCTCGATATCGCTCCGCGTAAGTGATTTAACACTTGAGTCTGTACCAAGTGTATCCATGCTGTATGGATGGTTCCCATGGGCCGCCTGTTTTATCATTTCAAGCGATATATTCCAACTGTCGTCGGCGTTTACTTTAATTGTATTGAGTATGTTCCTGCGTACCATTTCAAGATCATTGGCCGGAAAAGCCGGATTGAAAATGATATCCGAGAGTAGTTCCAGACCGAAACCCGTGTCTTCACTCAACAGTTTCAGGCTCACCTTAGTGGAATCACTCCCGGCTGCTGCGCCTATTGAACCGCCCCGGTCTTCTATCGCTTCATTGATCTGCTGGTAAGTCAGGTTTTTTGTCCCTCTCAGCAGCATTTCAGTAGCCATATTATTTATACCGTTGTTTTCGGTATCTTCAAGGCGTATACCGCCCTTTACCAACAGTTCCATTGATATCGAAGGCACGGAGTTTTCCCTGCTGATAAGCAGTGTCAACCCGTTATCAAGTACTATTTTTTCTATTGAGCGGGTTTCAGATATTTTTTCTATCTTTGAGACCTTCTCGCGCATTTTACTGATCTCTCTTTCCTGGCGTCTTACCCAGGCTTCACCTACGGCGGATCTTGCAGGATAGAGATCAGTTATATCCTCCGCGCTTACTGCCGGAGACTCGGGGATACCGGTAGTTTCACCCGGTTTCATCGTAACGACAGTGAGTTTATCTTTAGTAAGATATTTTGCTGCGACTCTCCGTATATCTTGCGGAGTGGCTTCAAGTATTGTCTTGATATAAGCTGACATCAGTTCGGGATGCCCTATTAGCGTACCCCATGTCATAGCGCTTGCCGGACCTTCGACACTTTCCCTTTCAAATACTTTCATCGCTTTGATGCGTTTTTTCGCCCTGTCCAGTTCTTTCTGTGTCACACCGTCTCTTATAAGCTTGTTTATCTCTTCCATAACGGCGGTCTTCATCTCTTCATATTTTGCCTGGTCTACCAAAGTTGCGAAAACCGAAAAATCACCGTTATACCTGTTCTGACTGGAACCGGCATTGATATCGTGCACCAGTTTCCCTTCTTCCTTTACCGTTTTCTGGAGTCTGGAAGTCCGGCCGCCGTCGAGTATCATAGATATAAGGTCCAGTATCGGTCCGTCACGATGAGCCATACCGGGAGCCATCCATTGAAAAATCGAATAAGTAAGATTTGTGCCTTTCCAGTCTACGACATGTTCACTGTAACCCTGTTTTTCCGGCTCAACAGGATGCCGGTCTGCAGCTATTTCTGCCGGCTGGAATCCCCTGAAAGCTTCGGATACTTTACCCATAACCTCGGCCGGATCTACGTCTCCGACTATAATGAATGACATATTGTTGGGAACATAACGGGCATGGTAGTACTCCATTATATCATCTATATCAAGAGCATTATACTTATCGAGTTCACCGAGTACAGAATGCCTGTAATTGCTCCTTGTATAGAATTTCGGACCGAGTATGTACGTGATTAGTCTTTTTACGGGATTGTTATAGGACATGTATATTTCACGGAGCACGACCTGTCTTTCCTTGTCGAATTCCACCTGGGAAATAGACAGGTTCTGCATCACATCAGATAACAGCGCCAGCGCCCTGTCGAAATTTTCTCTAGGCACAGTCATATGATAAACGGTTCTTTCAAGAGAAGTATATCCGTTTACATGGCCTCCGAGATTGGTCATCTCCTGTTTTATCTGGGCAGCGGTCCTGTTTCTTGTCCCGTTAAAGAACAGGTGTTCGAGGAAATGGCTTCTTCCGTCATCTTCTTTTTCATTCGCGCCGCCTGTCCTTGCAACGATCTGCAGTCTGACAACAGGACTCCTGTGGTTTTCCTGCACTATAACATCCATACCGTTTGCCAGTTTAGTTACAACAGGGGCTTTCTGTTTTGCCAGGATCTCTTCTACTGCGGTAAGTTTTACCGCTTCTTCGGCAGCTTTTCCCATCTGTTTTGCGCCGGCGGCCGTCAGGACTATGGCAGTCTCAGCAACAGCCATAATAGCGACAGAACAACCCTGAAGCAGGCTCACACTCATTAATAAAACAAGAAGTTTTGATACTATTCCTTTTCTTATCACTGGACTGCTGAAAAAGTTGATACCAAGAAGACCGAATACAACGGCCGCACCCAGTAATCCTGCCGGGCCCGTAAGTGCCGAATGTACCCCGAAAGCAGCGAGTACGATACCCGTCACGGCAACCAGGGAGAATCCCCCCAATATTGCCAGGAACGTACCGCTTTTGAAGAGATCCGCGGGTTTCTTTGCATAATCGCCCATCTTGAATTCCCTGGCAACGATATCATCAGTGAGTTTTCCCTTTGTTATACCGCGGCCGAGTTCAGGATACTTTTCGACAGCGCTTTCATACCCGAATTTAGCAAGCGCTTCCAGATATGGCCTGCCCTCCAGCAATACTGTCGTGTCTTCCAGCATCTTTGAAGCTACCCTGGGTGTAGAACCGGGAATATTCGGTATCATAACGTGTGAGTTTCCGTAAAAATCTATTTTAACAGGTTCGTCGTGAGAGGTCAGTTTATCGGCAAGTTTTGTAATCACATTACCCTGCTGATCGACATAATCGACTCCGCCGCCCTGGTCTATGGATACATCAACTATTACTTTCTTGTTCTCAGGATCAATCTCGTTGACGGCGGTGAACATCTGCCTGTTGACCACTGTCGGCGCCCGTGCACCGTGAACATATACGGTATCTATTACAGCATCAGCTTTTTCAAAGGTGCGCATAAGGTTCTTTATGTTCAGTGCTTCGTCAAATGTGATCTCATCAGTCTTATATACAAAATCTTTTTCGGTCAGTATCTTTTTCAGTACGCCTGTTGATATAGCATCTTTCATCTTGACTCTCGGATCATTGATGACTGTCAATTTATCCGCGAATCCCAGTTTCGCGAAATAACTCTCCAGGTAATTTCTTCTTTCAGGATTAAGTTCTGTTATGGTGACATTCGCGCCCTGGCGCAGAGCCATCTCAGCCGATTCTATACCGGCTATACCGCCGCCGAATATCATCACATTACGATTAACTAACCTGAGGGCAGATGGAAGATCAGTGAAATACTGATCGAATTCATTAAAACCCCAGACTTTCTTTCTGATTTTCTGACGGCTGTCAGCATTTAAACCGTTCAGTATCTCCGCTACATACCAGGAGGCGCGCCTTCCAGCTATCCGCGACATGGGCACGAGCTGCTGGGTTACCCCGTCAACTATTATTGTCTCAAACGGAACAATATCCGCGCCGCTCTGGAGCAGATCCATCGTGAGCTGTTTGTCGCCAGCCAGATGATCATAGTTGTAGAGTATCAACCCTTCACGCAGGTATTTGCGTTCACTTACAAGAGGTTCTTTCACTTTTATGACTATCCCGGCGTTATTCCAGACTTCATCTGCCGTATCGAGCATAGTAGCGCCGGCAGCCATGTATTCCCGGTCACTGTAGCGGCTGCCTTCACCCGCTCCTTTCTGGACTATTACTTTAAACCCTTTATCCGTCATGGCTTTAACACCGTATGGTGTGAGCCCTATACGGTTCTCTCCCGATTTGATCTCTTTTACCACCCCTATTACGAGAGGCTCGTCAATTATCTTCGTCATATCAAGAAGTTTTGCGGTTATTCCCGTATCGGTCTTTTCTATTTCTGCAGAAGGTGCTGATACTACGGCACGGACAGGTCTGGCTTGTTTAACCGGTGATGTCAGCATACCGCCTTCTTTCTTATCTTTCCTGAAGATTTCTTCCTGTATTCTTGCTTTCCTGCTCGCCACTATTTCCGGCAGGTACCCGATTGCAGCCATGACTATGATTCCAGCCGCTGTTACTGCTACTGCAGGTACCGTTCCGACAACAGCCATCGTAATCAGAGTTGCTGAACCGATAACAGTTACGGCAATAGCTATTCTGAACCTGTAAAGGAGATCCCGTATACCTGTTCCCTTCTTTCGCGGTACGGCCACTTTTCCCGCTTCAGCTGCCTGCGGGCTCGCTATGAGCTGATAGAGCTTTGTCAGTTCCTGTTCCCGGGCTAATTCAGCGCTGGTGTCAACACCTTCGATCTCTGTCCTTTTACCTGTAAGAAGCTGAAGTCTTTCATCTTCGGTTTCTATAAGGTTCTTTATATATTTTTCTACATTGCCTCTGTATTCACTCTTATCAGGTGAGAATACCGAAGAGCCGTTCAGCGCTTTTATTATGTCCTTGTCGCCTTTATTATAAATGTAGTATCCTCTATTATTTTTAGCTCCTATTAAAATAAGATCGCTGTTTACATTCTGAAGCCAGTTTTTAAATGCTGCTGCCGATTCGACATCAGGCAGTTGATCCCGGCTAATCAGTGTAAGCGGTTTAAGCTCACCGGCAACTATTGTCGCCTTGAGTTCAGGAGCAAGTTCAAAAGCCGGTTTTGCCGCAGATATCATCTCATTCATATGAGAGATATTCTTCCTGATACCGCTCCAGAGGATATCGCCGTTGAGTTTTTCGGCAAGTTCCTCCGGTATCATCCTGAGTTCTTTCCCTTTAATACCGATAAGTATCCTCTCTGAACCCAGTTCCAGCGGGTATATAGCTTCTTTCTCATGCATTATATGCTCACCCAGGCTGAATTCCAGCGCTTCTCCGGCTATAGCGATCTTTATAGCGGTTGTCCTGTATGCATTTATGAAATCGGATAATTTGGCGCCAAAACTCCTTGTTTCATAACCATATGCGGCAAGCAGACCCCTCATCTTTGAAGCAGCTGCCCTTGTAACTACTCTTTTCCGGAACCATTCATTATGAAAGAAAGAGGCCGGAGCGAGCGTATGGGCGAGTACTGCTTCATATTTTATGCGTTCTCTTCTGATAAGAGAATAATATTTTGCACGGTCCTCATCCGTATATGTCGTAACACCGGGTTTAACAATCGTATAGGATATTTTCTTTTTCTCAAGGCGCTCGGTGATACCGTCAGTATGAAATCCTCCGATTACCATGACCAGGTTCCTGTCACTGAGCCCAGCAGTATCCACGAAATTCTTTATAAACTCACCGTCCCTGCGGCATGCGATGTCATAGAACACACCCATTTCCTCTACATACGGTGTCAGGGTAAACAACAATGAATCTATCTTCGCGAACTCGTCCGGACACCTTTCATGCAGTCTCTGGTACTTTCCGTCAAATTCATCCACCATCTTGTAAAATTCGTTAAGCTCGTCATACGTCAACTGGTTCAACAGGTATTTGACAAGAAGCAGCGTGTAGTTTGCTATGAAAAGATAGTCCTTTTCATCTTCACTCTCACAGAGACCGGCAGCGATCTCCTTTATCACGCGGTCTTCTTCTTTCATGACCTTATATGTGTTTATTTCTTTAGACAGCTCGAGGCATTCGATATATCCGCGCAGATTAGAGAATTGACGGTCAGTTCTTATTATCCTTGTCATCTCTTTATGCAGCGCTTCAGGGGCCCTGAAGAAGTTATTGAGTTCCTTGAGTACCGTCTTGAGGCTTGATCCGTCTTCGGAGCTGATATCTATCTTCTTGAGCAGTTTCTGGTATTCTTTTTCGACTTCCCTGTAATCGAGGGCTTCAAATTTGCTGTTAAGTGTCATGAACTTTGAATACTCGGATGAAATATCAGATATTGCACGCCCTGTATTCTTGGCCCAGAGACTCATGTACCTGTGAAAATCCGTAGGAGAAAGCTCTTTCTGCCTGTAATTTATATACTGGGAACGGAATTTTCTCAGATCAGATGAACATATCTCGTCTTCCACCGTTTTGAGGATGAATTTGATCCTCTCGAGCGTTTCAACGAATTCTTCCCTTTTATTCAGAGATGACAGGAGAAGCCTTGTATCCTGTTCATAAAGAGAAGCCGTCTCAAGCCCTTCAAGTGCGGATATATTGTTATAGCCCGCATATGCTTCAGCGCCTGTAACATATCCTTTCTTCATAAAATAGTCTATTACATCCGTTTTTATCTCTTCATCAGGTATAGAAGCCAGGAGCGAAGTATCGACTTGGGACGAACTTCCCTCGAGCCCTATCTTGGATATACCGAAATTATTGTCTATATATTGGAGTATATCCCTGACATTTTTCTGGACTTCGTAATTTGCATGAAGGTCCTGTATGATTATGACCTGCCTGTCCGAACCGCGGGCAGTATGCCTGCCTATGACCTTCCCGTATTCAATGGGAATGTCAATATAATCGCATCGGTTCTCGGCAATGCTCCGTTCGACGTACTTCACTGCATATGCATAGTCGCTGCATATATAGACAAATACAAACGACACCACCAGCAACCAGCTGGTTATCCTTATGTAAATTGAATTTAGCAACTTCATCTTATATTTCTCCTTTTTCCATATCTACCGTATCTACAAATAAAAAAAACCCGCACTTTGTTCTTCTCGAAACACAGTGCGGGTTTTCCTTACAGGCTCTGAGAGCCGACCCTGTATATCTGATGGGATTCATGTCGTACTTCAGCGCCAGGTTATCTATGTATTTCTGAAGCGGATTCATGAATTTAAGGACCCACCAGAGATAAAACCTCATTTTCGGGGTTATCGAACCCTTGTGTGTATTGTTTGTATAATCGCTTTTTTTCAGGATCCCGCATCCGAAAACCATTACTATCATGAGGACAGCAGCGGTCTTACCGGATACGAGGATCGAACGGGTGAGAGACAGCACAAGGCCGGAAAGCCTTTTGTGTCTCTTGTTCTTTTCGGCTTCCGGAGCCACAGGTATCTTTTTGAATGGTAATTTTGAGAATATCTGGTCAGTTATCCTGTTGAGGACCAGTACGCTTGTAGCATAATGGTTGGAATCTGCCGCTTTTACCAGTGAATGTGACTGTCTGGCGCAGCATATATGTGAGAAACTGAAAAATGAGAAACTCAATATTATTATGAATATAATAATAATACTGATTATTCTACTTACATTTTCTTTGTAGTTCATTATAATTTTGTTAAAAACAGACTCTTAATGAAAAATGCGATTATAATACAAAAGTAGAGTACTTTGTTAATATGAAAAAGTTATGAAAAGATCAGGCTTGTTTTAATATAATATGAAAGGAGTGTAAAAACACTATGTGGCCTCGACCATTCCCCTGAAACTGTTAAGGTCATCAATCATGATATCTTCCCTGTCAAATTTGCCGCTTATCAGGCCATTTACGTGCTCTGCAAGCTCTTCCAGGATGTCCCTGAGCGACTTTACGCTCTTATCTCCCAGTGAATATGCCGCAATATCGTCAAACCTGCCGTCTGTAGCCGTCAATGCAAGAGCTGAAGGCAATTTCACAAATCCCGTGCCTATATTCTGCAGCCTGCGTATAACGTCAGTAAAACGTTCCGCCCATGTTTTCTTGCGTTTTTCCAGCTTCTTCGCTTCATCAGGCTTGACCATTCCGGCTGTTGACACGGGTTCGATCATGCGTTTTTTGCCCATAAACAACTGATTCAGTGTGATTACCCTGTTTTTTATATCCTTTATTGTCGAGAATTTGTAGCCTTTCAGCCTTGCCGCCACGTATCTTCCCATAAGGCCTGCATCGTCTATAACGGCATTTACGTAAATATCATACCATAAGGAAAGTGCCAGCATATCCCTTGTATCCATATGCATGTTTATACGTGATGTGAATTCCCGGTTATTCAGGATACCGTTTTCATCCAGGTTCATCTCGTATAATACCATTATTCTGAGTATGCTCAAAGCGAATCCCGGCTGCTCCTCATGCAGTTTGGCTATTATCCTGGCTGTTTTCAAGTCTAATACAAGGCTGTTGTTCTTTTTATTGTATTGATTATGTTCCCCGATCTCTATTTTGCTGATATCAAGATACCTGAGCGGCAGGCCCTTAAAATCTGCCAGACCTTCACCCATGACCCTATTGACCTCCATATTTACCCGGGAAGGTGTTATCGCCTTATTGAGCCGGCTGACTATGGCAGTTCTTATATTTTCTACCGGTCGGAATCTTGTCATGGCAGCAAGCCTCTTCGGGATACGTTTTGCAGCACCCAGTACATTTGTCTGCCACAGTGATCTTCCGCTCACTATCTCAAATGCCTTGTCGGCACTGAGAAAAACAGGTGTCTTAAAGCCGGCAAATACCCCTTTGTCCGAATACATGCCCCATAATTCATCGAAACTCAGTTTTGACATACTGCCGGCAGCGACAATACCCTCTCTCATTCCCATATGCAGCCAGTCTTTTACTATGTCAGTATCGACCATATTGATCAGTTCCATTGCCGGCTGCCATTCACTTATATCGTCCTGTTCAAGCCTGACCAGGAACCATTCCATGAACCGTGCTGTTATGTACGGCAGGAGTTCGGCGGAAACATTAAGTTTCAGGGCCATATCCGCGAGTTTGATCGAAACATCCTGTGATATTACTTCAGCCATAATATGATCATCCCCCATGCTCTCAAACAGGTCGTGTGTCTTTATAGGTATATCCTTATAGGCAAAAGTGCCCAGTATTGACAGGAATATCACCCCGAGCTTGTTAGCCAGATGCTCCGCCGCTATCCGCCTGGCAAACAGCGCCTTGTTTCTCAGATCACTGATCAGCGGGCTCTTAATTTCAGGCTTATTCAGTATGACCATACCCAGATTGTACTGCTCAGCTTCCGTGAAACCCTCCCATATTCCGTCCCTGTCAGATTCTTCTTTGGTCAATATCAGCTTTTTAATATTGCGGAATCTTCTGCTTGTGCCGATAAATTCCCGCAGTATCCCGATAAGTTCTTCATCGAATTTTGTACTCATTATAACATTCCATGCGAGTTCCCTTACGTGTTTCTGCGATTCGAACGCCATGGACATGTTTTCTTCTGAACAGAGTCTTGCAACAAGCATCTGTATCCTGTCCTGGAACTCGTCATTGGCATATGCTTTGTTCATCCTGTGGCCTATAGCGTGGCCGAACTCCGATGCATACGCCAATGGTGAAAGCGCTATAAGATCGAAATACGGGCTGTAAAATGCATTCTCCCACGGATTATCTATTCTATGAACAGGATTGGATACAAAAAGATGCCGCCTGTGGAATCCCGGATAGAATGTTTCATCAAGTTCCTGGTCATGCATCTTCTGCTGCTGTACAGCATGAACGGCTAATGCAAAATGCTCTTCTTTTTCCTGCGCATCGACACCGAGTACTCTCAGGAAACTGTACGCCCTTTCAAGCAGTTTGCCTTTAAACAGGTAATAACCCTGCCTGTCTCTCTGTTTACCCAGTGCCGCTCTGACTATTATCCTCTGCCATTCTTCCAGGTTACTGCCCTTTAATATCCTCTCCAGTCTGCCTGTCCGGAGTTCCTGAGCAAGGTTATCTTCCTCAACAAGCGCCTTTACAAGGTCTTCTTTTATCCATTTTCTATACTGATCGGGTGTCCTGCAGCTGACCAGACTGCCGACAAGCCCTTCTATTGAAGCAGCCGACAGCGCTCTCCTGTATGCAAGGTCCGCAAACAGGGAAAGGGCAGGCAGGAACACCCTTATCTTTTCGTGGTTCTTATCCGGATCAAATATCTCTTTCATATGTTTGATGAGCGATACTATCGAATATCCGCTCATAGGAACTTTTGTGAATATCCAGGTCGTTACAGAAAACTGGTCTACGGTCTCTATAAGATAAGGCAGCACCTGTAGTATCTCAGGACTGATATTATAAATATCTTCCAGGTTAGGAACGATCTGTTCACTGAATATCCTGCTCCTGTTCTTGCTCTGCACAAGCCACTCGGCCAGCGTTATTTCACGGGAAGATATTTTTATATCACCTACCCTTTTGGGAAGCTTCATATCGAGTATCGCATACGCAAGGTCCTCGTTTTTCGAAAGTATCTCCGTAAATCCCTGGTAGAACATTATAGTGTTGGGCTTTCCCGCAAGCGGACCGTATCCCAGTATAAGCGAAGGTTTTAAATTGCCTGTAACAGTATAGAACCTCTTCCGGAATTCCGAAAACTTCTCTTTTGCCCTGGTATGCTTTAAATATTCCCTTGTAATATAGTCTTTCTCAAGCTCTCTGCCGAGCAGTTCTGCCTGACTGTCATCCGCTCTGTCCTTTGCAGTCAGGTACCTCTTTACCATATCAAGTGTGTCACTACCCATCTCCGCCTTCAGCAGGTTCAGCCTTTCAACTATCTTATTATAAGCCTTATCCATCGAATCAATGAGCCTTGCAAGGTACTGCAGATTATCGGCGAAAGAGTCTTCTTCTATTTCACCTTCTTCATCCGCCGCTTCTTTATCCGCCAGTTCTTCAGGTTCTTCCGCTTCCAGGTAATTCTCGGGTTCGATAAACGCCGCCAGCGAAAGTATATTCTTATCATCTAAATCTTTGCTGTATGTTACCCTGTTGACCACAAACCTTGCAAAACCGGGATTCACCCTGCTGATGAGCGCAATAGTATTGAACACATTGGAACTTTCAGGTTCAAACAGTACTTTCATGAGGTCAAGCGTTCCGTCAACTTCCGTAAAGTAATTCAGTGCAGACCTGTGGACAGGATCGACTACCAGAGAGAACTTTCCTTCAGAGGTCTTCTTTATATCTGAAATATGAGATATTCCGTAGAGCAGGTCTTCCAGTTTTTCCGAATTCTCTGCAAGTCTATATGCATTCAGCATAAAATACGGTTGATTGATGAGCAATGTGACCAGTTCAGGATCTTCATCGCTGAATTTGTCAAGCACTTCCATTACTTTCAGGAACAATGCGAAATTCCCGAATATCGCACCCAGCTTTTCTCTTAATTCAGGATGTTCGGCCATATAATCGACTATATCTACAAGTGAACGGCCTATATTGACGAATCCCATAAGGGACGAATGTACTGACCAGGTATTTGCATCAGTTACAAGCCCGAAAAATTCCAGGAATGTTTCCGGATTTTTAAGATCATCTACGCTGAACATCCTTTCGGCAACTTCTATAGTATCTTCACCGTGGAGTTTTGCAGATACGGGAAGAGCTTTTGATAGTTTATACAGGGTTACAAGGTCATTCGGCATGTTTTTGACAGCAGTAAATATGCCGACATCCGGCCTGTTGAGGAATTCAGCTATCTCAGGGTCAGCCGACACAAAACTGAGCACTGTCTTAAAGAGATCCGTTTCCACATTATTGCTTAGGATCTTATCCAGGTCCAGTTTTCCTTTATCATCACAGAAACCCATACTCACGAACACCGTGCGGTATTCAGGCGCAATAATTCCGCTGGCAACAAGAAATATATCCCTGCTATTCATCAACTCGTCTCCAAGAAACACCATTGAAGTCAGGTATGTCTTATCGGGATCGTTTGACATCCTGTTAAAATCTATCCTGTTCATCAATTCCAGTCCCACGACCGGCAGTTCACTCATAAGATCAAGTAAGGGATTCCCTATTCCGGTAAATGTAGCGAGGATTGTCCCGTAAAAATCATTTGCATCTTTTATAGACGATATGGAATTCAGGAAAATACTGTTTTCAAGTATTGGTTCGATCAATGAGGGGTGAAGATTAGCCAGGAATACCAGCGCTTTTTCATTGAAAATACGGTTCGCCATCTCATCTTCAGTCACAAAATCCATTACAAGTTCCCGGTCCATTATCGCTTCTGCCGCCGGGGACATATCCCCTCTCAGGAGGTCGGCCATTACGGCAAACGATTTGGTCCTGCTCTGTTTATCGGCAATATGCATTATACTCTTATCCGATTTCCAGTTGCCTTTTATGCTATTTTTCTTAAGGAACCATTTATTTATAAGCGGACTGTATTTATCATAAAGATTCCCGTCAGAATCAAGTATGCCGTATAATACCGGTTCAATGTTTATCTTGTAGTTAAACTCAACCGCGAGTTCTACAAGCTCATTAAGGGAATACTTCTTAAGAACAGTCTCCAGATCATACGCCTTAAAATCTTCTTCAATAAGTTTACTGTAAGGCTTATTCAACTCACTGGCGACATATGTCACCGCTCCTATGGCATTCAGATGCTGGTTCCAGATTGCCGGCTCGTAGCTCTTTATCTCAAATACCTTGTTATACAGGTATACCCTGTCGCGCCACGGGATCTTGACCTTCTTTTCTTTAAGCAGCCTGTCGATAACGCTGTCAATGAATGCCACTGTCACATCGGTATCCGGGTTCTTGGCAAGTTCCTCCGCTATCGCGCCCAGCGCCATATAGAGTACAGTGCCGGTTATTACCAGTTCGTTTGCTTTTGAACGCAGTTTACTGTAAAGCGGATGCTCTTTTTTAAGTTTGCCTGTACCTATAACCGGAGTGAGTTCCCGGTCCGGCAGTTCTTTTTCAGCCATCACACTATGTTTTATCGGAGTGATCTTACCTTTCTTTTCTACTTCCTTATCGAGCGGCATATCATAGGCTATCATGCCGTATGGCGTGTACAATGCGCTTACAGCTTTCCTAAGATGTTTTTCATTGTACTCGTCCTGTTCAAGACTGCGTCCGTACGTGTTTTCCCATAACTGGCGCGCAAGACTGCTGAGAGCCGCATTATCAAGTGAAGAAAGGAGATCGAACACTTTCATGACATTCTCTATATGTGCGCCTGAGAGCTGTTTTTTTCTGAAATCAGTCTCTATCAGACCGTTCTCATAGGCAAGCGCTGCCAGCTCCGTGAAAAATCTACGGGCAAATATATGTCTCTGTTCGTCATACGCGTCATGTTCATAGGCGTTTATCCAGCTACTGAGACTCCTTGCCAGGGTGTAGTGCGGGAAATTACCCATAGCCATCTCCGCAAGATGTGCCGAGAATTCCGCGGCGGCATATTTTTCGACTCCTTCAAGGTCCGAATGAAGGTCTTCGACGGCATCAATGTCATGCCTGAGTTCATGGATCATATAATGGTAACCCAGCATACCGGGTATATCGCTCTCGTCCAGTCCGGAAAAATCTTTGCGTACTGCTTCGAGAGCCCTCCTGTTCAATTCAGGTATATTTTGCTGGAGTTTGCGCGCCCAGCTTCTTATCTTCTGCGTATGGCTCTTGTCACTGCTGACAAACTGCAGTTTATCATTGAAATATTCATCAAACCACGAAAGTTCCGCTGATAACCCGGAAGTCTTAAGAGGTATCATCATATCTTCAGTAAGCGCCCTTAAGTCTTCGGTAAATACCATGGAGAACCTGCTGCCTCCGGCCTGCATTCCCATCGCCCCCTTCAGGAAGTTCTCCACATCCCTGTCGATCGGCTCGGTAAAACCGAACCTGAACTTATTATCACCGACATTTATACTGTCTCCGGCTGTTATCCTGTACGGGAACGCGTAGAAGCTCCCCGGACCCGGGCCGTAATCCGCGTAGAGATAGTATCCCTGATCAAGAAGGAATTCCCTGTTCAGTTCTTCGAACATGTCAAATACGTATTTTTTGAACTTCCGGTATCCGTCTTTTTTCCTGGATTTGAGTATCCTATCAAGATTCTTTGCAAAACCCGGGTCTATCCCATTTGCAATAGAGAAAATGTCTTTAGCTATACGGGAATCACTGTCAGTTTTCAGCCTTGTATTACCGCCTATGAGCCTGAGGTATATCGGCAGCACTTTCCTCAGGAAGAATTCAAGCCTCTCCGCACCGGGCCGGAGCGATTCTATTTCACCGGAAAGTTCTTTAAGTTTTTCGATCGTGTTCTTACCGCTCCGGACTTTCTTCTCTCCTGTTTCACGGGATCTGGCTGCCAATCTCGGGTACTTCCAGCTTACGGAAGTCTTCATCTCATCGGGCCTTATGTCGACAAAATTAGGATCGATGGCCCTCAACGGGAGTTTCAGGAAAACATCTACTACATTCGGATCGAACTGCGTGCCTTTCTGTTTTTCAAGTATTTCGAGCGCCTCATCTACGCTATGCGGTTCGTCATACGGCCTGTAGGCGGTTATCGCATCAAATGAATCTGCCACTGCCAGTATCCGCGCGTCAAGCGGTATCTTCTTTCCTTTCAATCCTTCAGGGTACCCTTTACCGTCATACCTCTCGTGGTGATATTTTACAGCCGGAACCAGGTGATAGAGGTCGCTGAAGAACTCTATGATCTTTGCTCCTATCGTAGTGTGTTTCTTTACTATCTCATAATCTTTTTCGGGAAGTTTGCTTACAGGAACTTTCCTGAATATTATCTTTTTTATCTCTTTATCAGACCTGCCTATATCATGGAGCAAGCCGGCGATCCTTATGTCGTCTACTTCATCTTCGCTATAGCCCATTTTCTCCGCGATCATGACCGCAAGTCTCGAGACCCTGTATGAATGCGCAAGGGTAAGCGGGTCGAGCGCTTTCAGCATGGCTACTACTTCCACCTTTACAGCTTCGTCACCTATCTCTTCCGCCGCCAGTTCAGGTATTGCCTTTTCTTCTTCGATATTGACCGGATAGGTGATCTTTTTAGCAGTAGTTTCCGGCTGTTTCTCAGTGACAATTTCTTCCGTTACCTTGAGCAGTCCCTTTTCAACTGTACTGATCACATGCTCGATACCGGCCGATATCCCGTATTTTGCCGCGTTTTCGGATATATCTTTGAGCACTCCCTTTGATTCAAGGCCCTGGTTCTTCAGCTCCGTGAGCATGCCGCTGAGTACTGTAAGCGTCTTTTCGTACCTGCTGTAGTAGACCGGGTCCGCAAGCATTGCCGGAAGTATATTTTCTAGAAGAAGCTTGTATTCGTGTTCCCTTACTTTTTTATCTGATACTTCGATGAATTTTCGTGTCGGCTCGGAGAATCTTTCGAATTCTCCCAGCATGATAGAATAAAGTGATTCTGCTGCTATCTTTTGCCGCACTTTCGCATATTCCGCAGCATTTTCAAATACTGCTATGATATATTTTTCGGACCAGTTTACAGGAATATTATTGATATCCAGTTGAGAAACAAAGCTCACAACCGGCCTGGCGTACGACTTAAACTCTATTATAGATCCTGCTATCGAGACTATGACAGGCAGCAGACTGCCGGCAATAAACTCCATATTATCAGCAGCCTGTTTCGTCTGAACGCTGAGAGCGGCAACCTCATCCATATAGAGTTCAAATTCATTAAGAGAACTTACCTTTTCAAGTAATCCCGGCACAAGTTTGCTCAATCCGGAACCAAGATAGGCGCCGTTTTCAGCTATCTTCGCAGCAGACATTTTTATTATGTTCAGTATAAAACTGAACTCAATGGCGGTTCTCGATTTCAAGAGTACAGGCGCCAGCACCTTTGCCGTTTCCGACACATTAACTGCATCTTTAACCGGTTCCAATCCATGGATAAAATCGCCGGCTTTGGAAAAATAGTCCGTGAATTCCAGTATATTGGCAGATCTCTTGAAAGCCGCTTTGTAAAGTTCTATAGTTTCCTGTCCCGGTTTTGCGCCTGCTTCTTCAAGCTTGTCCATAAACCCGGTCAATGCCGTGATCACCTGGAACTGCGCTATTTCATCAAACTTTGCCGTATCATCCAGTATATTAAGAGCTGTCTCAAGGGACAGTTCTTCGGCTATTCTGCTGATATGCTGAGCATTCTCCTTCCCTACACCGTAGATCCTCAAGAGATTATTAAGTGAAGGCTCAGTTTCGAGCATCTTCTTTTCGCCTTCACCCGGTATATGGATGAGCGACAATCCGTCAAGACCTATGATAGACGAGGGTTTATCTTCAACCAGAACCGTTTTACTTAACCTGGTTTCTATATAGTCCCTTATAATATCTTTGAGCGGGTTCTCCTTTCCGAAAATCTCGCGCTGGATACCCATATAGATATCCCGGTGCGCGTCATAATCCTTTTCACCGAACACAGCGGTATACCCTTCATGAAAGAGTATCTCGTCAAGATGATCGGAATACTTTTCTGTCATCAGGTCTTCGGAAATGGCTATCCTGCCTGCACGTGTAAATGCAACCAGGTAGTCTTCACTTCCCCTTACCATTGCTTTGAATCTCCGTATATCGCCGCTGGCATAGTACTCTTCAAGTTTTACAAGTACAGGGCTTACACGCTTATCATTCTCCAGCCCGCAGGCGGCGATCTTTGCCTTCAATTCATCAAGTTTTTCCCTTACAATACGGCCCTCTTCTGTAAAAAGTTTCTGCCCTTCTATGGATGCGGCCGTTTCCATTGCTGAACCTTTGCCTATCGCGCCGCTTATGCGGCTGTATTGCGGGAATATCTTCTTGATCGTATTGTTGAGCCTGTTCCTGATAACAAAGTCATAGAAAGTAAGTTCTTGCCCGGTCTTTTCAACCTGCTCCGCAATTTCAGTAGACCTGATCCCGTAAGATCTCAGTGTTACCCTGTCTCCCTTATCGATAACCAGCGGGTTATCGGCGGTAAATCCGGTCAGCCTGCCGGCAAGCATATTATTCACATATACTGTGACACCGGTAAGAGATTCGTTTTTGTCTATTACAGATATGACCTGGTCTCTCAGTGATACCATAAGCGGATGGTCCGTTTCAGCGTGCCTTATACCCTTTATGCGGATAGCTATCAGCTTGTCACCGAATATCGGTTTCCCGTTCATACCTATACCCATAGACCCTGCAGGATCCACTATATCATCATCAGCTTCACCGTACCTGAGCTTTTCCGCGAGGTATCTTACTACCGGTACTCTATGGAGCCCGAACGGGATATAGTACATCTCTCTTGTCTCACCGCTGATGGAAACAATATACGGGAAATTCGGGTGTCTGCTGGCTTTGTTCATAAGTTCCTGGTGTCTTGCCAGTTCAGGAGAACCAGGCAGTGTCTCCAGTACGATATTCCGCTTTCCTGTCAATGCTTCATACATCTTCCAGAATGCATACTGGCCGCTTATTATGAAGTAATTCCTTATGAACCCGCTTATCCCGCCAAGCACCGGATTAAACAGTACAACACCGCCTATCCTGGTCTTAAAACTGGCTTCCTTCAGTTCACCTTCTTTATCGAGGAACATCCGTGAAATGGCAATAGATGCAAAGAGCCCGCCCATACTGTCGCCTACCGGGACGATAATCTTTTTATCCTTAAATATCTCACCACCGCTTAGAAGGACCTTGAAAGCGGGCCATATAAATCTCTCCATGTTCTCTTCCAATGAAAGTCTTACATTACTGAAGAATTTCTTAATGCGGGTATGTCCTGCAAGCAGCAGCGCATGGGTCCCGATAAGCTGTCTCGTTATGTCATTCACATAGTATTTTCCAAAGATAGATTCCCGTTCAAACCTTTTTAATATGGCATGTATAAAATCTATTTCTATCTTGCCGGGGACAAACAGAAGTCCGGTCTTCAGTTCACTTCCGGCTTCGTCGAAATAGAGCATCAGATCCGTATCGTCCTTGTCACTGAATAATTCTATAGCCCAGACATAGAATCTTCTAAAGAAACCTGATACCGTTGGTTTCTTTTCATTAATATAAGAGCGGAGGAGTTTCCTTAGCGGGTTTTCCTGGCCGAATATATTTCTCTGTATCCCGAGGTATATCTCCTTGTGAGTCATGGCATCTATCTGTGCATCAGCCACCCATTCTTTTTCGCCGAATACGGCGCTGTATGCCTCGTGGAACAGTATCTCATCCAGATGATCGACAAACTCCGGCATGGAGAGAAAATTGCTGCAAAGGACGATCTGGCTGGAGTTTGTAAAAGCAAGCAGGTATTTTTCAGAACCTTTTATTATGGCATTGAAAGTAACTATCTCACCGGCAGTATCGCTCCTGGCATAGTATTGTTCAAGAAGTTTCAGGACACGCTGTACCCGGATATCGTCATCCAATCCTGCGGTCACTGCCTTCTCTTTTATCTCGTCTATCTTCTGCCTGATTATGACCCTTTCCGCTTCACTTAGTTTCTTAACATTGATATTTTTAATATTCCTGTCTATCTTCTTTCCTATGGCACTCCTTATCCCGTCTTCGACAGGTACTGTGCTTATATCTCTTTCATCAACCTGGTGACGCCAGGACCTGTTTCTTGCTATCTCGCTGTTATAATCCGCGATCTGCTGTTCTACCCAATATTCGTCACGATTCAGGAGTCTCCCCATATATTCCGCTATACTTCCAGCTACAGCTATTCCCTGATCATGGGACTTTAGGAATATATTTGTTCTTCTCATCATCACATCTTTAAGGGTTACTGCCTGTTCATAACCGACAGCAAATGTGATCTCAGACCATATATGCGGCAGGTCTTCTACTATTCTTTCGGCGAGCCACGGTTCCCCGGCCACCATGTTCATTATCTTCAACGCATCTTTACCGTAGTGATCGGCAAGGTTTGATGCTATATCTTCCGGCATATCTTCGATTAATTCGGGATCCAGTTTTTTTACAAGAGATATGTTATGTGTAGCAGACGGGGGTATATCCATACCATACTCTCTCTTCAATGATCCGGCAATCCTGTCAACTAACTGCATGGCCATTATCCGGTATGTAGTCAACTTTCCGCCCCCGATAGTCACAAGTCCTTCATTGCTCTCATAAATCTCATGTTCTCTGGAAGTCTTTGAAGCCGACGCATCCTTATCCGGCGCTATAAGAGGCCTTAACCCCGCGTATGTACTTATGATATCAGAGTAAACTATATTTCTGGCAGGGAAGTAGTTATTGACTGTATCAAGGAGATAATCTATATCCTTCTTTTCAGCATTTACATTATCGGGATCCCCGTCATAATCCGTGTCGGTCGTACCTATTATAACATGATCATCCCACGGAATGGCAAACGCCATACGCCCATCTGGTGTCTCCATTACAACGGCGTTATTATTCAACGGCAGCTTTTCGCGTGAGACGATCAGGTGTACACCTTTGGTCGGCCGGATCTTCTTCTTTTCATCTACTCCCGCCAGCCTGGTAATATGAGAGGCCCATACACCGGTGGCATTGATGACCTTCCTGGCTCTTACCTTAAACTCCCTGCCGGTTATACTGTCTTTAGCATATACTCCATGGATCATGCCGTTTTCTCTGATAAAACCAGTGACTTCACAGTGATTAAGGCATTTAGCTCCGAGTGAATGCGCTTTCCTGATCACCTGGGTAGTCAGCCTGTAGTCAACTGCAGCGCCGTCCCAGTAATATGATCCGCCAATAAGGTCTTCTTTCTTCAATTCAGGTTCATAACTCAATACTTCACTTGTATCTAGCATCTTGTGGGCAAGGTCACCTCTATTGCCTGCAAGTTTATCGTAAAGTGCAAGCACTATATGCTGGTTAAAGGGAAGTTTGCCCAGATCGGATGTATGTACATCTTTCCTCAGTATCCATTTAATGCCCAGATAGAACCATTCGAATGCGCCGCCGGATACCCTGTAGAGCGCTCTTTCCATGAAATTAGCGGGTTGAAATCTTTCCTTATGTATAGGCATAAGGAAAGGCAGGCGTGTCACCAGTCCCGGTGCCAGATGATTTAGAAGCATACCGCGTTCCCGCAGTGCTTCTTTTACCAGGCCGAAATCTCCCATTGGTATATATCTGAGTCCGCCATGGACGAGCTTAGAAGACTTACTTGATGTACCGCTCGCGAAATCTCCTTTTTCAAGAAGCGCCGTATTAAGTCCCCTGCCCGCCGCATCCAGTGCCGTACCCGCACCCGTTATACCGCCGCCGATGACAAGGACATCCAGGTAAGCTTCTTCAAGTTCTTTGATATCCGTTTCTCTTAACCTGCATGAGAATTCTTCTTTACCGAACGGTGATCTGAAACTGTAGATCCCCGGCCTGTCTGTAGTGACAAAATCCACACCCCTGTTAAGCATCTTCTGCGCTTCATCTTCATCGTTTACCGAATATATATTCAAAGCGATATCATTAGTATGAAGCGTATGTATGAAGATATCTGCGAGACCCTGGCTATCGAGTTTTTTGAGCCATTGCCTGTTAATATAGACATCTGCGCCTATGCCGGTACAGAGTTCTGTCAGTTTTTCTATAAGATCTTCTGTCCTTATGTTCCTTCCGGGACCGGGAAGTTCAGCTCCCGGCAAATAGCCCAGTTTGAGCCCGGGCGCGAGTTTTCTTAATTGAGCCAGGTAACGGTAATTCCAGCTTATCACGGTGGCTCTCTCAAGCAAATCGTATTTTTTCAGTGTTTCAACCAGTTTCCATGGGTATACCGTTGTCTCTACTTTGTATCGGCCGGTCGGGTTTGATTTTATCTCTATAACCGGTCTTACGTCATCGGGAATCTCTTCGAGATATTCCTCCAGCGTTAAAACAGTGCTGGAAACAGTACCAGGGTCGATCTCCTGCGCTTTTTCTCTCATCGACCACCAGTACCATTTATCTTTCCTCCTGGCACCCATTTTCCCATGACTGATCATAGCTGCTGACGCTCTCTTTATCTCATCAAGAGTCATATCCTCTATATATTTTTTACCGAGTTTCCTGTCGTGATAGACTATCATCCGGTCGTCTTTGGTCATGCGGATATCCAGTTCTATAGTCTTGTGTCCCTTCTCAACCGCCTGCTTTACTATATTAAGGTCGTTACACCTGTGAGCTATTATCGCTGCCGGCGCTCTTTCCATCCGGACAAGTCCCAAATACCTGATATAGGCATGCAGCTTCCGGACATCTTCGTATGTCCATTTATCCGCGAATTTTCTTACCCCGTACAGGTCAAGCGCTTTATGGATCAGGATCATCGCAAGTTCGCCACTGGAATTCTCGCGGAAGAGCTCACTTGATATATATATATGTTTACCGTCGGGCGGAGACCTTGCGCCTTTTCCGGTCAATACTATCTGCGCCTGCTTTATCTCTTTTCTAATATTTATGACACCGTATTTTCCAGGAAGCTCTATCTCTCCTCCCGCTATAAAATCAAGCGCCCTGTTGAGTTTCAGGCGATCTGCATCCGTCAGTTTCCCATCTTCTTCAGGTTCTTTCTTTTTGAGCTTCAACTGCTCGGATGCCTTGGAATATTTAGGAATGATTATCTCAATGGCTATGTTTATCAGTTTTTCAACCAGCGGGAACAGCGGCAGAAGAATCGGGAACTCCCACGGTATACTGAAAGCAAGCCCTCCCCATATGGGCCCGAACAGATACAGGACTATGCCCGGGACTATCACATGCCCGAATACGAATACCGCCGTAAAATATATTGCAAACGGCAGGCCTCTTTCCACGGCAAGTTTTTTGAACTTTGCCGGGGTGAGTAGAAATACTTTCTTTGTGCCGAACGCCTTGTGTATTCTTACAAAAAGTTTCAGAACATCCGAAGATCTCTCTACTTTTACGGGATTTATGCCTCTTACGTCGAGGACTGAATAATCGGCTCCGTTTTCGTCTCTGTAGGCATTCCCCAGATAAAGGATCCTCTCAGGTTTGACCTTGACTCTTTCAGTCAGGTCTCTGAGAGCTGCGTTCCTGTCATTAACTGTGACATATATCGGTTGGCCGGGATAGGCTGGATTATAGAAAGGAGTATACGTAACACCGGCTTCCTTCAACTTATCCCTTATGAATACCATGTATTCACTCATCTTTTCATCGCGGTGGGTATTTATGGCTATCCTGTTATTGCTAACCTGCACTCTTGCGGAGATATCAAATGTTTCTCTTGCCTCCCTAAATACGGATACAATCTTGTCCCTGGTAGCCTGCTCAAAATATTCGCTCTTTTTTACCAGCACTCCATCTTCATACCAGTATATATCCGACCCGTTCTTTGCATATATCAGGATATTCTTTCTCAGGGATTTCGGTATATATCTCAGGATAAGGTTCTTGACTCTTATAAAATCGCCGCTTGTTATTATAGCGATCTTAATATCCTCCCTGAGAAATTTAATGACATTCTTGAATATGATCTTGCCTAATTTTACATTTTTCGCCGGTGGTAATGCAGCATCCATATCCATAGCGATGACCTTGAGCTTGTCAAGATTATACGATTCTGTAAATTCTTCCACATCTACCGGTTTTTCCTCGGGAGTCAGTCCGAGCTCTTCAAGTGCCTCGTCTACAGTATCTACTATACGGAAAATATCTCCCGCACCTTCAGAGATCGTAGGTGTTTCATAACCTGACATAGTCTTGATTATTTCATCTATGATCGGAGACCAGAATTTCCTGCCGATGAGTACGACAGGCCGCGCCGGCATCTTACCTGTCGATATCATATCCACTACATCAAATAACGCTTTCATGGTATCCATCTTCCCCGGAGTGAACACAAATGCCCTCGAGTTAACCGCAAGGAACACATTATGATTATTAGGACTTGAAGTTATGATCCTGTTCTCTATCTTTCTCTCTTTTTCAGTCAATTTCTCCTTTTCATTAACAAAAACATCCATTTGCAGCAGATTATAATCTTTTTCTTCCGTTGATTCCACGATAGTATCGAGCAGGACCCCGCGGCTTCCCACCTGTACCGGTATCTTCCTGGATATCAGTTCGGATTTGAGTGTTCTGAGAGTCTCCAGTTCGATACTGTCTTCTTCAACTATCGGTTCCCCTACGAATGCGATGCTCGCCGGAAGCCGAGAAAACTTAAAAAGGCCTTCCTTGAGCTCCATGTTATTCCGGCGCATCCTGTACTGCGTGGTTTTTACCGGTTCAATACGTTCAGCTGCGGCGATTATGAATGAAAGAGCATCGTTGTATGTCTCTACGAAAACCGGTTTAAGAATATCGTCTGCATCCACTCCGGCTTCTTTCCAGCTCTTATTTAAAGCATTTATTATGGGTTTCCAGAACTCGCTGTTAACAAATACCATCGGCCGCTCCCGCTGCCATGTTGCAAACACTTTATCAAATGTCTCCAGGCCGCCGGGCATTATTATCGTACCAAGTGAATTTTCGTATAACGCCTGTTTTCCGGCAATAAAATGCTTGTAACTGTATACCTCTTCGGCATAATCATTCGGGTCCTGATCCCACGGTACGATTATCTTGGCCCCTTGAGTTTTCATGGATACGGCCTGCTTTCTTATTTTATCCTTGAGCCGGCGGCATTCGATCGACACGGGATTGTTTTTCACAAGTTCTGCTAACAGGCGCCCTTCCGCGGTCTTTAAAGTATCCAGCACCTCAAGATTTCCTGAATCAATCGCCTTTACATACTCATTCCTTGCTTCTATATAGCCCTTAAGCGTTCCCTCCATTGCCGCTCCGGAACCGGAACCTGTTCTGGGCACAAGACCATATGAAAATATTTCAGCACCAAGTTCTTCACATTTCCGGTAATCCACAGCTTCTTTCCCGCCGCGAGAGGAACCTATCACTACAACTGCAGGCGGCCACTGTTCGTGAGTTTCAAGCGTAATGTTTCTTTCACTTTCTATTTCCCGGTGTAATCTGAGCGCTTTTTCCCTGAATAAAGAGAACTCTTCGCCTATCTTTTCTTCTATATGTTCACGCAGTATCTGTCTCAGCGCATTTTCCGAGCCGAATATTTTCCTAGACAGCCCCTGGTATATCTCCCTATGCTGCTCGTAGTCCTTTATACCGAATCTGGCAAGATATCCCAGAAAGAACATTATCTCATCAAAATTATCTATAAATTTATCCTCAATGAAAAATTCCTTTGCATACACAATCTGGTGATAATAGGGATATCCGAAGAGATAATTCTCACTCCCGTTAAATATCGCCTCAAAAGACATGTGTTCTCTTTTATTGAGTATATCAATTACCTTACTGACTTTTTTCTTTTCCTTTTCAGTGAGCTTATCCGATGCAGCATTGACTTTTCTATCAATTTCAGCCCTGCTGTTCATTACAAGGGACATCTCTTTTTCATTGAGTTCATTCTTCTCCATATTGTCTATTTTGTCCGAAGATACCCCTTTTCCGAAAATCGGTACTTTAAACCTGTGTCCCAGCCAAGAATAGAAAGCTATCCATGGTATATTCGTTATACTGGAAAAGATAGGCCTGAAATCAATCGGGAACAATACGAAATTAGCAGTATGTACGATACCTACACGGTATATAAGATAAAATATATAAGTAAGGCTGAACTTGGCTTTGTATTTGTACAGCGCTTCCTTTATGCCTTTTTTCGAGAAAGTATTCCTTATGTTTCCTTTTGAGAAAGTTGATATCCAGGTATAAGTGAAGAAATATATCACCGGCTGCCATAACAGGGCCATTATTGCCAGTTTTATCAGTATGAATTTACCTCCTTCAGGGATGAACGCATCCAATCCGAAAAAGACAAGAGGCTGGAAAATGCCGTGTACGAGCATCTCGAGTCCGCTGATATAACCCAGTCTTTTGCCTTTTACCGGCTCTTTCATTATCTTCTGTGCTAAAACATCTCCGGCAATACCCAGCACACCGGCGCTTATAACTTTTGTAACAACCGGGTTGGTCTCTAACTGCGTAACATAAGCTTTTCCAACCCAGACCAGAGTAGGAACAGCCGGCGGGTACAGGTACACGAACAAGCCAATAGCTGCAAAACTGAATGTTGACGCAATAAGGAGCCGGTATTTCTTGAGAAACCCGGTTTTTTTCTGTTGTTCGAACGGTTCAGTCTGGATCTTTTCGTCATCAGCGATCCTGACCTTTAGCGAATCCTCTATTATGTATTCTATATATTTAAATATGGCCTGTTGCGGATGGTCTTCGGCAAGTGTTTTATGAAAATCGGCTTCGTTTTTCTCCGGATTATCTTTAAGGTACTGGTATTCATCGAGTTCATGTTTTACGAGTAGTTCCAGGAACTCCACCAGTGAAAGGTCTTTCGGCGGACCGCGGTTCATTATAGACTCAAGTATAGACTCATGGATTATCAGTACCGGTTCGCCTTCTTCATATTCCAGGGTCATCAGCCCGTACATATGTCTTTCCGGCATCACCAGCATGGGATCCTGGCTGCTCACCTTTACCCTGATAGAAGCAGCGTTTCTGAGTTCATCCACTATATCGAGCAGATCTTCTTCCCAGAGTTCCTGCCATGTAAGTATTTCTTTTTCCCTGACACCCTTAAGTAACTCTGCAAGGGCATTGGAAGTCTCATCGGTTATACGCGATATAAGACCGGCATTGAGTTCAGCTTTTGATAACAACCCTACCGCATTCGATATGAGCATGGCTACATTTTCACCTAAAGCCGCCGCCGGTACAGCCGTACCAGGTTCTTCTACCCCTTCTTCTTCAAAGAAACCATCCTCTATGGCAGATATATGTCTGATTATTTCGTTCTTGTATTCAAAAAGTACCTGCTGCTTCTTCAGTTCTTCATCAGCGTTTTCAGAATAAATTAATTTATGGAAATTTTCGCTTGTTCTTGCTTTTTCTGTATCCAGATCCATATTTTTTAAGTAATCAGTGAACCTGCTGTAGATATCAGAACCTTTGTTATTTATCGCGGAATATTCGTCTGTTTCATGCTGTATCAGAAGTTCGATAAAAGAATCCGCTGTATACCCTTCCGGTGGGCCCCTTTTCTCAAGCGTTTCAAGTATTATCTGATGGATCACTATTATTATCCTGCCGGATTCAGCATCATATTCTGCTGCGGCAAGTCCGTATACATCTTCAGCCTGTATAAGCAGGCCAAGATCCTGCCCGCTCACTCCGAACTTTTTACCGCTCTCAGTCTCTCCCACACCAAGTATGGCTTCTTCTTCTACGCCTTTCAGAAGCTGTGAAAGAACACCGGAGGAAGCTTTAGCAAGAATAGCTATCAGTTTTGAATTCGGCTCATTGGCTTTCAGCCATTTTAGTGCTTTTGATATAAGAAGAGGTACTCTCTCACCGAATGCAGTAACCGGAGCCGCAGGTGACTTGAGATACTCCAGCATATCATTATTGGCTGACCATATATGCAGTTTTATTAAGGGCGTATCCTTATGCTTTCTACTGCTTTTTACAACAACGCCGTTTTCTATCACTTCATAATTAAACCCTGATCCTTTCAGCTCACTGACATATTCATCCAGTTCAGGATCATCCATTGCAGCAGGTCTTTGATAAATGTATATAGAATCCATCGGTAGGTGTATTTCTACTCCGTTAACGTTCTTTCCTTCAATAGCCGCCCATCCCAACTGGCTCAACAGGTTCTTATATGCCAGGAAATGGCAATACCCCAGCCCGCCGCCTGCCAGTATTAACCTTCTGCCTTTAAGACCATCTATATAATAAGTACTCGGCGATTTCCGCTGGTCTACTATCCTGGTATCCTTAAAACTCCTGAAATTAGCCTGTTCCGGTGATGCAGGATACTCGTACCTGTTATCTATTGTTTTATTTCTTGCAACTTCATAAAGCCCGTCTGCGATAGCCACGGCCGGCACCATATAATCTCTGCCCACATGGACAGATATCAGTGTCGTTTCATCAGCCGGCTCGTAACCTGAAGCATACTGTGCATCGATAAACCTTTCGATCTCACCGCTGATCGCCGATTCATCATCCATCACTGAAAGTCCAGTAAGAAATTCAAAGTATCTCCCGGATGAAGTTGCCGATGCTGATCCTTTAAAATATTCATCTATCTGTTGTCTGAATTCAGGATCATCCAGCACTATCTCATCATAAGTCGCAAGATCGTTTTTAATGACTTCTGCTTCACTTGTACCGGGTACGCTGTCAAGCGCAGAAAGTATCCTCTCAGCCAGCAGCCATTCAATCACTTTTTTGTTACTTCCGTAGGTACTGTGACTTTCAAGTATGCTATGTATAAAATGAGCGCTGAACACTATATTCTTTCCGTGCCTCACAACATTTACAGGCAGATCGTATGAAACGGTTATATCTACCGGCTCTTTGTTGTTCCTATTGATAGATTCCAGTCTGGCTTTTAATCCGCTGTTCATCTCAGCCAGCGCTTCTATCATACTATAGGACCTGTTAAGGAGACCGGCCCATTTACTCGGTCTGTCTCTTAAAAACTTAATATCACTGCCGGAATCAAATACTATGTTGTTCATCCCGTCAGCTATACCGTAAAAATCGCTCTCTTTTTCTATCCTGAGCCTGTCAACAGGTTCTATATTCCCGGTAAGTATCTCAATACCCGGTTTTTGCGTAAACATTGCCCTGACTTTTTCGGATACAGGCAGAAGCTTTTCAAACAGGCTTGATACTCCGGCAGCCAGTCTATTCCGCGTCTTCAACTCGTAACTGAACTTGAAAGATGAATCTATTTCTTTTATCTTTTCAATAACTTGCGATACGACATCAGGATTAAGCCATGCATAAGCGCTGTTTTCCCTGATAAATTCTTCCAGTTCCCCAAGTACATCTTTTCTGTCTCTTCTCTTTTCGTAGACTTCAGGATAAAATCCGCTGAACCATGCCCACAGAGCGATTCCTCTCAATCCTTGTTCTATCAAAACATGTATATTAGCCTGTGATTCTGCAAGGTCCTCGGCATCTCTATTCAGCCAGTTATACGGATACGCTTTTCTTATTATTTGGGTTCCTGTCGGTTCTTTCATATGGCCGGATTCATGGATAAGGCGGCCTTCGATCAGCTCTTCGGCAAGATACCAGCTGATATCATTAATAAGGTTTATCCTCTTTAAGAATCCTTCGCCTACAGTCACTTCTGCGACAGGATCGTAAGGACGGTAGTAGTCAATCTTAAAACTATAATAGTTCTCGTCTTCCGGCTCCTGTTCAAGTTCGAACCTGTGTATATTGAATTTATGTTTACCCTTAAGCCTTATTGACAGGAACATATTGTTGAGATCGAACATGTCATCTTTCTCAAGTTTAAAAAGCCTGCCGAACGGAGCTGTTTTATTGAATATCCCTACCACCTTTGATGCCAGTGTCATCTTTTTCAATTCGAGACTTTCCACTTCTTCGAACTCTCCAACCTTACGCAGTATTATCTCTTCCGCTTCCTTCGCCTGACTGAAGATCCTGTTTATTTCTTCTACACTTTCTGTGTGGTCAAAAGGCAGCAGGCCGCCTTTTGCATAAGAAACGGCGAGTTTGCGGTGTTCTTCCCTGTACGGATTATCGGTTATCTCGGAAAGTAAGAAAACGATATGCATTATCCGGGCAGTTGTTTTCTCCCGATCATACTTTGATAACAGGAAGCTGGTACCTTCTATTATCTCCCTCACAACTGCTATCATGTACGCGTCTGTCGGTCGTAACAATGTATTATTAATGCCTTCAATGACAACGGCGTTCTTCCATAGAGTCGGGACAAACGGGTCTTTCTCGATTATAAAACGTACATGGGCATTTGAAGGTTTCGCAGTACCTTTATATCCTGCAGGGAACCGTATCGGTATAATTGTATCTTCATCGACCTTCCAGTCGTCAACAACAAGCGCTATATCCAGGTCATCACATTCTTTCCCGTGCAGGAATGAACCGTATACGACTATCTTCTTGATCCCCTTGGAAGCGTGTTCTTTCTTCAGAAACTCTATCAAAGTCCCGGCAACCGCCCCATCCTCGGACACTATTTTTATATCATTTACAGCCTGTATCCTGTTTTTAATATCTTTTTTTAGGTTATCGCTCAGGTATGGGTAGACAAAATTATTATCTTTCCCAAAATCTTCTATACCAAACTCCATTTGCCCTGCCCGGGCGGAAAGCATGTCCTTCCTGTATATGCCGCCGAGACAACCTATCATGCCACCGAGCGGGGCAAGAGAAGTAACCTCCTTTTCAAGCTTAAGGAGCGAATCTTCTTTTACTCCGGCATCAATCAGCATCTTCTCTGTTTCAGGTGCTCTGTTCAGCAGTATACTATCCTGGCTGACAAGTATAAAATTCGCCGGATTCAAATGAGCCTCTTCCCTTGGTACAATAACAATCCGCGCTTCATATTTTTCTTCAAGGTCTTTAAGCAATCGAGTTGAACCATCTCTCATCATCATCTCTCTATAATACCGCGGATCTATCATTACAACAGGTACCCCATCCCGGGTAGCATGCGGCGGAATGATATTAAAAACACAATCAGTATGAGAAGTTCCCCTTAAGACTATGTCACCGCCTGGCAGTTTAACTGTTATGAATCCCCGGGGTATTGTTTCTATGTCAATACCCGGGAGCATCTCCTTCAGAGGCACGAGTGATGTTGTCTTTGCATCCGAAACGACAAGCAACGGTTTCCTTCCCGGCATTGCTGCTGTTTCACCGGTAACAGGAAAACTTCCCGAAGGTAGTGAAACCGGTATAAGTTCTCTTAATCCGGGGATAAGCAGACTTCCGTCTTTTGCCCAGTGTACCAGCTGCATGGCTTCCTCTCTATCTACCGCATCATCAATCATAACGCCGGTTTCTGACCTGCTGAACTCTATTCCGGCAGCTTCCAGAGCATCAAGCACGACACGGACATCGGGATGCTCCGTTCCGGGCTCTATCTCTGTGCCGACCCTTTCTATAAGTTGTCTTGATCTTATTCCCGTCAGGTAGTTCTTTTTAATATCAGGGTTCTTCCAGTAATCTGTCTCTGCTTTTTCCTTAATTGACTGTTCGCCGCTTATGGGCAATTCCCTGACGATCTTTTTATACGCTTTTTCATAAGATTCCAGGTCTACCACATATTCCTGCCAACCCATTACCAGCGTCTTTTCCGCAGCGCGGCCTTTTATACGGTTGATGCAGCCCTCAAGAAAATAGACAAGGAACGTACTTTTTGAATCACCGAAACCCTCACTTTCTACCGCCTGGCGGAATACCTCTGAATCGCCTGTTCTTAAAGATATCCTGCCTGTTATAGCGTTTATCTTATCTATATCTTCCGGTACCGCTATCTGGCTCAATGAAAGAAGTGATTCCCTGGTAACAGATGTTAATTCCGGCTGAAGCGCATCGAGCAGGAATTCTACGGCTTTCCGCTCGTTCGGATAGAATGCCAGCGCCCGCGCTGCAAGAGCTTTGTGACGGTTTTGGTATTCCTTACCGGTCAAAATCTTTCCAAGGAATTCCAGAGACATATCAGTATTGCTCTGTCCCAATGCTTCAATGACCGATTCTGATACTGCCATAAACAATGTTTCATCTTTTACCCTTTCAAACGTTCTTATTAACGCGGAATCCGCACGGCTGCTCTTCAGTCTTGCCAGCGCCGCCGCGGCCGCCCCTACTACCTGTAACTGAGTATCATCCAACAGGTCGATCAATGCGTTTTCCGCCTCTTTTATCTTTTCCCTGCCGATTTTTTCTGCGGCATCGCGTCTCTTCACCCAGTTATCAGATCCGATTTCTCTATACTTAGAAAGATCATCACGGCCCTTTACTTTTGTAGGCAGTATACCGACTGCTTTCATCATATTACCCGAATCATAGTTCTCCATATTAGCTGCCGGCGAGCCGTACGGAGCTCTTGACGTTATTATTATTTTTATACCGGCATCTACAGCTTTACCGACAACATTGAGAAGGCTGTTACTTTCCATTAGAGCATCTTTGATCACCCTGTCTGCTTCTTCAGCAGATACGATCTCAGATAATTTACCCTTTATGGACCATAAGTTGTCTTTATGACTGACAGGTTCACTCAAACGTCCTGCCAGGTCCTTGCGATATTCTGCCAGATAGTTCCTGACCCTTTCCCAGAGTTCTTTTTTGCCTATCGATATCGAACCTTCGCCGTAACCCTCAATTACAAGTACAGGATCCTTTATTTTTCTGTCTTTAAGACGGGCTATAGCGTCTTCAAAGATATCTGTTCTCATATCAGGTACAGCGATCACGACTTCCCTGTCCGCATAAAAATCATTCTGCGGCACAGCCAGTCTTGGGAAATCCTTATCTTCAATAATCTCTCCTACAAGGTCTTCTTTCATATATTCAGTGATTTTTGATATTCCGAGCCCCTGTCCGAGAAGCCAGCTTAATTTGGTCCTTGCATCGCGCGTGGTCAGCCCTTCAGGTATAAGCTCAATACCCGACTCTTTAAAATATCCGGAAACATTTTCCGCCCATACAGGTATACCGCCGGCTGTCAGGCTTTTTAATACTCTGAAAGTCTCCCTGTTTTCCGGTATGAATCCGTCGATGACTAATCCGGAAGGTTTTTCTTTCTGCACATTTAAGAGATGTTTCTTTACATCCTGTAATACCCGTAAAGGGGTATGCGCGTTAACAAGGATCCTATTAACATAACCGAATATATCGGGAGCACCCAATTCAGGGGCAGTTTCCCGCTCAATAGATTTTGCCCATTCAAGAAAATCTTCTTTGAATACGATTTTGCCGGTTTCTGTAAAACGCCCGACAGCGCCGCCATAACTTCCGAAATAAGAGTTCACACCTTCATCCCAGCGAATAGATGCGCCAAACTTATGCACACGGCTTCCCAGGTGTATCTCGTCACCTATCACGACATAGACCAGTTTAGGCGCATCGGGGTCAAGGCTTAGCTGTATCGCTCTACTGAAATTATTTTCCGCATCCGAACCCGACTGGTCAGCAGGAAGGTAGGAACCGGTAATTACCAGCGGGAATTCCAGTCTATTTCCGTATATCAGTGACAGCAGATAGGAAGTAACACCCAGCGTATCGGTACCATGTGCAAGTACGATCCCGCCCTTATCTCCTGCTCCTTTTTTGCGTTCTATTTCACTGTCAATCGCATATATTATCCTGTTCCAGTCATCACTTTCAAAATTGCTGGAATCAAGCGACAATCCTTCTATCCTCCCGGTATAGCCTATGTCTTTCCGGAATTTTTTACTGAGTCTTTCTACACCGTCACTCGATTTTCTGCCTACCGCGCCTGCCATGTCTATCGTTCCACCGGCATTGAGCACACTCGCTGTCCTGGTCTCTTCCTTTCTCAGCTTACCTTCGCTATAGGTTAGACTGACCGCGCCGTTGCTTATATCGACAGTATAACCCGCTTTTTTTAGATAGTCTGTTACAAACTGCACAACATTTTCTGATCCGGATTCTTTTGCAAGTGTTAATGCATCAATTATGTCAGCTTTTACCGCATTGCCTTCAGTTTTATCCCTGAATGCAGGGAACTCATATGTTTCATCTATAATTGTTATGTCTTTTGCATTTTCCGGGATAAACATCAGGAGCTCTCTTTCAACAAGCAGGCCTTCCTCTTTCTGATAGACGATGTAACCTGCCTGGCTGTCCCCTTCGAATGAATTGCTCTGGCCTTCTATCAGCAATCCGCCCTCTTTAAGGGATTCAGCCATTCTATCCAGGACTTCTACATGTTTCCCTTCCCGTTCATAATGCATCAGGACATTCATGCTTCTTATAACATCCAGTTCTTCAAGCGGCATGGAAAAATCTGAACGCATAAACCTCAGGTTCAAGTAATTCGAAGCGAATTTCCCGTAAGGATCGAACTGTATTACATTACCGTCTATTACTTTGCTTTCGCCATTTGCTTCTTCAAGTAATTCCCTGAACTTCTTTTTTAAATCAGGCGGCACATCACTGTCTTTGGTAAAAGTTCTATCAGGCATATCCATAAACAAGACTTTTCCGGTCTTATCGAGACCCGCGACCCGCGCTTCCTGTGTTATGATCATCACATCCGGAATAGTCCTGTCTACTCCGACTATTTCTACATCAGGATAGACTTTGTTTACAGCATATGACATATCACCGGTCGTATACGGCAACGGCCCGCCTATACCGAAATCCGCTACTGTCTTCTTGATACCGCCGAGAGTCATGTAATCATTATCCAACAGCCACGGATAGAGTTCTCTTCCTCTTCCGGTATATGTAAAGAGCGGCATAACCCTTTCAACCACGATACCTTCATCGGGATACGCAGAGGTTTCATCTCTGAAAAGTTTATCCAGGTATATATGAGCAGTTCCTTTAAAAGATTTTTCTGCCGAATAGATAAGCAGTTCGAACCTTATCCTTACATCAGAAAGATCTGAACGGGGCAGTAATTCTTCAAGTTTCCTGCGGATGTTATCTTTAGCCGCATCCGCATCCCTGTAATCAAAAACCTTTACAAGTCTTGAAGCGATATCCTCCGGAGTTCCGGTAAAAAGCGTATCTGCATCAGGCACTCTTGTCATATCTATGCCAATCGCTTCCCCGGCTTCTATTGCTCTTGCTATTCCTCTGTTTGATATGGAAACAAAGCGTTCCACTTTATTCCTTAGTGCCGATGACAACAGATATCTTTTCAAAGACGCAGCCAGTTTCCCGGTTTTTACAAGGTGAGATTTGTCGACATATACAGTATTGTCTTTTATATGTACTAACCTGTTTCTGCCGCCGAACAGGGTATCATATTGAGATGTTTCCGGTCCGACCAGCTGCAGGTTAAAACCTACCGGCATATCTCTGTAAAATCTGTCAACAGCATCATAATCTATTTCGTCATCAGGTATTTTCTCTTTCCTCCTACCCCTCAAAAGACCCATCAAATTGACCATTACCAGCGCGAGATAACCGAAAAGCGTCCCGTGCATACCGACAAAAAGTGTACCGGCAAACACAGGGCTCACCGAATCCATTTTTGACAATACAAAAGGAATCGGTTTCTTGACCAAAGGTTCTTTGCCTTTTGAAAACTGTTTCCTGTATTTTTTCGTCCAGTAGACTTCAAGATCCAGATCAGTCAGGTTCATTATAGAATGTTCGTAGGAGAGCTGCCTGGTCTTCTTAACCAGATCAAATACCGATTTAGTATCCCATTTGCCGTCACTTGTCTCGGTATCCCCCGGTACCACTATATAACCCACATCTATTCTTTCCCCTTTTATTTTTTCTCCCCGGTCAGAAGCAGTAGCCGGCACGATTATGGTCCTGCCATCAGGCGTTATGTTTATCACTTTTTTCCCTACTGTTATTGTTCCGGGTATTTTAACTAGTACCATGGAACCTTTTTCTACATAACTCGGTACCGCGATATCTCCGCCCGGATTAACCTCCCATTTCTGTGTACCGTCCGGATATACCCTGAGAATAATGAGAGGATTAAAGTTCTCGCTGACGGCTGTGAGCGGCGGTTTCGGATTCTTCTTATTACTCATCCTCACGTAATTGCTGTGCGTCGTGTTTATCAGGCCCCATTTATATGTCTGAAGAGCGATATAAGGATTATACACCGTTGTCTTGACAACAGCTTCTTCCATACCGAACAAAGACGCAATCACACCGAGACTTTCTTCCAGTGTCTTATTGTTGGCATACCACGCGTCCAGTACAGGTTTCTGCGGTTCTATTCCGGCAGCTATCAGCCTGACGGCCATTTTTTCCCTTATAAGATCTTCGAACGATCCTTTATTGAAAACTATCTCCTGATAGACTCCGATATCTATATCCTGCCCGAGCACTGCAAGATATTTTTCTTTCCCCTCTACTGCGAATTTATTCAAAACAGCGACCATCTCGTTGGCACCAGTCAAATCGCTGTCAAACCAGTTATCGATCGCATCTTGTTTAATATTTTCAAGAGCATACCTGTCTGCCGCAGCCTCATCTTCAACCATCAATGTAGCGAGCGCCATTGCTATAGCATCCTTGGCTCCTTCTACCCTTACCATCGCATCCATCTGGGCAGCCATTCTAAAGACTCCGTCATCTGAGATTACGGGTTTCTTGATCTCAGACACTATTTTCACTTTCGCAACCGGAGGTATAAATGCCGTTTCGTCAATAGTCCCCCTGTTAAGCATATACATTCCCAGGAATGCACTAAGAAAAACAACGGCCGCGATAAACAATAGGGCTGCTCTTGCAATAAATCTGTGTATTATTCCGGTCTGTTTCTGAATGGGACTCTTTAGAGGTTTCTTCAAATCAGCTATGCTAAACTTATAAAGCTTTTCTGCCTCATTAAGAAGTATTATGGTTTTTTCAGCATAATCTTTTGCAAACCTGTGTACGCTCAAGGCAAGTTCTTCCGTCCATCCTATCTTGTTTTTTTGTGCATATTTCTTAGCGGCAAGTTCAACAGCTTCTTCGGTGATCAATTCTGCAAGTTCAATTACAGACATTTCTTCGAACTGAGTCTTACTGATATAGAAACTGTTGAACCTGACGCCGGCATGGGCAATAAATCCGGGCGGCGCTCGTTCGTCTGTTTCTAACAGGATATGATTCGCATGTGAAGCTGTTGACCAAGGGTGTATCTTCCCGATTTGAGCTACCGGGATAACTCCCCCTTTCTTCATTAGAGCTATGGCATCTCTGAGTTTTGATTGATATGACCTGTTTTCTGTTATCGGCCACGGCTGCCGTCTTCCCAGTATCAGTTCCCCCTGTGATTTCTTTTCCGTATCACTCAGTTCTTCTATTATATCACTGATATACCTGTTTTCTGCCGCGTGCTCTGCCGGCGAGAGCCGGCCCGTCCTTGATATACCGGCATCAGCCGCAACCAATTCTTTTGCTGCTGCCTCTACAGATGTAGTGATCGGCCGGGATTGCAGTATCCAGATCATGTCTCCCTTAATAGCAAACTCTATATCCTGGGGGTCTCCGAAAAACTCTTCAAGTTCTTTTGCTATAAATGTCAGCGCCTTTGTCTGTTTATGCGTGAGAACCCTTGAATAGCGGTCCTTCAATCCGACATATTCTGTCACTGTCCCGGGACCGGCCGCCTTATTTACGATCTTTATGCGTTTTGATCCTATAAAAGGTTCTTCTATCTCTTCAAAATTAAGTTTTCCTGTTATATACTGGTCTCCCTGTACCGCACCCGAGACTATCGCTTCACCCAATCCGTAACTGGCGTTTATTACAACCCGGTTGGCATTATTGTTTATCGGATCCCGTGTAAACATAACACCCGATATATCCGGCTCCACCATTTCCTGAACCGTTACTGACTGCCGGACTTCAAGCGGATCGATCTTGTTCTCCTGCCTATATATGATCGCCCTCTCATTCCATACTGAAGCTTCCACATCGAGCAATCTTTCAAGAAGTGTCTTCTTATCCACAAAAAGATGCGTGTCTCCCATTCCTGCATAAGCAGCGCCTTTTGTGTCTTCCTGTACAGCAGAAGAGCGTATGGCAAACCAGAGCGCATCCGTGTCCCTGCTGTATTTTATGAACGTATCCATGATGATCTTTCCGAGCCCCTGTTCACGGCTTAACCTGTTATCGCTGATCAAAGCCTGTATCATCCTGGCTTTGTTTTTCGGGGATATTCTGGAAACAGCTATTTTGTTTATTTCTTCCCGTATACCTTTCTGTTCCAGATATGCTAGATAAGCGGTTGTTGTAACGGCAAACCCGCCCGGAACAGAAACACCTAAACCCATTGTTTTCAGTCTGTCTTTCAGTCTTCTAAACTTATCCTGCTTAATGCGAAGGAGCATACCCAGATTAGCGTTCTTTCCTCCAACCAGGTTTATATAATCTTCATCAAGCTCATCCAGCGGTATTATGAAGCGGATATCCGCTTCAACCAGACTTGTTTTCTCTTTTTCAAGACTTTCTACTTTCTCTTTTAATTTATCAGAGTATATACCGGATTCTTCCGCCTGTATGAGAACCCTGCGCACATCCACAAGGTCATCCAGCGTTATCTGATCCGGGCGAGATTCCAGTTGACGGATTTTTTTACGGTTTTGCTCTTTCAGAACTGCCAGTTTTTTACGGCTGTACCGGTCAATGTCCTGTATTGACGGTAATTCCATAATATCGGATACAAACTCTTTCCCGCCGCTTTTTATCAAGATATCCTGCTGTACACGAAAATAATCTACCTGCCGTTTGGTGGTATTCAGTGCCGTCATAACATCCGCAACCGTTACTGAAGCTTCGACAGCCTCAGAGTAACTATCCATGATGTCCCGCACTTTTTCAGCCTGTATACTCAGCAATTGTTTCTGATATCTCCGCCATTCATCATCAAACTTCTTATTTGAAAGAACTGCCTGATGCATGATGTTGGCGATATCCTGATCCGGTATATAGGAAGTTGCTGTATCTACCAGTAGAATCTGCTCTGCAATAAAGCGGATCACTTCAAAACTGTCCGTTTTTATTAATACTGCTTTAAGGTCTTCAAGAATTGACATATGGTCTCCGGTATACGCAAGGTTCCCATATATTTTCTCAAGCAATTCTTTTGCATACTTGATCTCTTTCTGCGCTTTTTCAGAAACAGGCATCACTGTTCCTTCAATTCCGTTAACTGAGAGAACATCGCCTTCAAGTATTTCGAACTCCGACACATCTACATCGCGGCTTACCCATATACCATCGCTTGTCCGGGTATAATCCGTCGGAGCAACGAGTTTCAACACAATATGTTTGTCTTTTCCTTTACCAACCCACCGGGCGCTGTTCATAATTACTGAGGGTATACCGAATTCCCTTGTTGTAATACCCGCATGCGCCAGTATCCCGCCGCCGGTAGTAACAACAGCACGGGCTTCCCTGATCGCCTCTATATCATCCGGGGTGGTGTAGGGAGCGATGAATATTCTGCCGTCTTCGGCTGCATGATCCTTGTTGTACGTAGCGATACCGACAACAGGTTTGCCTTCTCCAGGTGATGCGGCAAGTCCCCTGACCCGGCTTCCAAGAATACTGTCATAAGGTACTGCATGGAGCTTGTTGCGGGCGATACGCAGTTGCGCATCAGTTATCTCTATCGGAAATGCTGCTTCATAGCGCGATTCTTCGAGAGTATCATATAAAGCAAGAGGATCTATATAGGCACGTAATAAAGTGCCATCGGGTTTTTGTGTCACCTTAAAGACAGCACCATGGCGTATTACACCGCTGTCAATATCACGCAGTGTATATATATACAGTGTACCGTCCGCTATCTCAAGGTTTGCTCTTTCCGCCTGGTAACGGCCTATGCCGCCTATTATCTCAAATTTAACATATCCCTCCAACTGGCTTATCAGGAGACCCGACTGTAAACTTACTTTTTCACGCGATACGCGGCTTTCTACTACTTTTGATATGTTTTCCGACAGCTTTTCAGCAGTTTTTGCGTATACCCTGTCCGGCAAACTAAAAGGATCGGCAATATCCCGGGACACAGTCTCCGGACTGCTGTATTCTTCAAGCATCAACACTTTTGAAGAGAATTCCGGATATTTTTCAAGAACGATTTCTTTCTGATCAGATGTCATAACAAGAACAATATCAGCTTTTTCCATATCTTCTTTCGACAGCTGTGTCGGGATATGTCCTTCTTCAGTATCAGGAATACCCATGGATCTTAATGTAGTGTAGACTATTTCCGGTACCGGCTCGTTAGGATCAACATCTAGTCCCCTGGAAACGACATTCAGACCGGATATGCCGTTTTCTCCCATAGAATGTTTCAGTATGCGTTCTGCCATGTGACTCCTGCAGGTATTGCCCGTACAGACGAACATGATACTATTATCTATCGGCCTGAAAAGGTCCGCCAGAGCTCTGTCTGTGAGGTAATCGGGATCCCTTTCGACCCTGCCGTCTTCCATGATAAACTCGCCTCTTTCGAATCCCAGCCTGACGGGTTCATTGAAATAAGTATCAATAACTCTCTGACCGATAATACGCTCCGTATCCGTGATAACCGGCAGTTCAAGCCGTTCCAGTTCCGAATTTATCGCTTTTTTAAGAATAGGCATTTTCTTACCGGCAAACTTCATATATTCATCTATATATATACCGTAATCGGGTTCGGATCCATCCTTCCGGAACGGAAAATCGTTTTCTGCGGCAAAGATATCCGCCCATTTGCGTGCAATCTTCGTATGCTCTTTCTTACTCTTTTTGGCTGCGTCAATATTGGCGTCAAGGTTAAAAGTAGAATTCAGGCCGCACATTACAGTATGAAAAGCAGCGATGAGTTCATCACTTGTGCCTATATTGCTGTCTTTATCAAGAACTGCCTGAACAAATTCATTATCTCCTGTCACAGTAACCTTCAATCCGAGGTTTTGAAAAAGCTTCTGTATAAACGCTACGCGTATAGCCCTCCATGCAGGGAACTGGTTCTTTTTACCCTCAGCATATGCTATACGGATCATCCCTCCCTCATCAGGAGGCGAAGGATTAAAATATATACCGGCGGAATGATCTCCCATCCTGATATGCGCCCATATAGTGTTATCCGTAAGTATGATCCTTCCGGAAGAACGGCCTTTAGGCCATAACATTACGGATCTCATAAGAGGTGACTTGACCATATTATCATCACCCAGCCACGGTTTGCGGCTGATGTCTATTACCGCAAGGTCTTCGTTTATCGGGAAGAACAGTGATTTACCTAACTTTCGGGTAAGCCTGTCAAGCAGCCAGAAACTGTGCTGATGTATATAATTTATCAACTCGTGCAGGGTTTCGACATCTTTGAGCTTATCTGCAGTCTTAAAACCGGTCACGGAATTAGTTATCTCTGCAGGCAGTATATCCTGCGCACCGTAGGAACTCATTAACTCTTCGATGTTCTTTTTCAGCTTCTTAAATTTCGCATTTACCCATTTAGTCTCATTTGCCGACGCCAGTGAAGTAGTATAAACTTCGATCATAGTCTCCAGGTGTTTAAGTATCGTTTCTGTTCTGCTACGGGTAAGACTGCCCGATTCACCAAAAACCAGTGCCAGTGCCGCGAAATTAGCATCTATCAGCTTATTGAACTCATTGATCCTTTCCTTAAGTTCATCTATCTCTTTCGATTCTTCCCCTTTTTGTATCTTGTTAACATCACCGCTGACTATCTTTAACTGAGGATAATATGCCGAACCTTGTGGAACAATTCCTTCCGGCGCATATATAAGGCGGTAATTCCCGTATAAAACATACTGTTTCGGTATACCCGGAAGGATACCGTATTCCAAGCTCCTGAGAAAATCATACAGAGTTGATGCGCTTCTTGCCAAATGGGTTTTATTCTCATTTAAGAGGAGCTTTAATATTTTTTCCTTTGACGGCATTCTGCGCGGAACAAACATTACTGCAAGTTCGGGGATAAATTCTTCCAGCCTGTTTACAATGTCTGAACCGTATTCCTCAGTTAATGTAGCAATAGTATCTGACGCGATCAGACCCCTGTTTTCTTTCAGTGTCTTTTCTATCTGAGATAGGTCTGTTTCATCGAGTGTCAGATTAAGCTCGTTCGCGCGTTTATGCAGGTTTTTAAGTTTGTTTTTAACTTTGTGGGGAGTTATACTGTGGACAGGAGTATTATCGTCTATGTGACTGGTTTCCCGATAAACCCAGTTATTGAACCCGCAGTTTTCAATATAATAATCATGGGCTATAACGGTTTTAAACAGGTTCTTTACCGCTATATCCACGTCGTCATCGTCACCGCCTTTATCCCTCCTGGTTATTGCTATCCGATGGATAAGGTTCCGGTGCACGAAAATATGGCCGTCTCTCGTCCATGTTGCGTCACCGCCCGTTTCTGCGCCTTCCGGCAGTTTTGTAACAATATGGAATTTCGCAGGATTCATGGAACCCCTGTATCCTGCCACGCCCAGCACATTGTTCATCTCTTCTATAGCTTCATTAGCCAGAGTACGGAATCTGAGTTTATGTTTCTTTCCCTGGTGATCGTAACTGTACGGGCCCCTTATGTTATCATATGCAAAACCTATACTCTCGAGCAGTTCTTTGTTTTTCCTGATGACATTATATGTGAATATAAGAGGCGTACCTGCATATACAGCCGCCATATCCGCAAACCGTTTTTTTGCACCTTTTTCGGTTGTAACAGGTTTTTGGAATCTCCTGGCCAGCTTGACTGCCGGGTGATCACTATTGATACCTAACTGCTCCACAACAGATTCTAGCAGACTGTTCAGAACCTCATTGTGGTCACCTTCCCAGAGATTTAGTCCACTAAATACTGATAACCAGTTGAAAAAACCCGAAATAGACGGGCTGGTTCCTCTTGCTTCATTGATAGTTTTCTTTGCTGATTCGGCAAGTTCACTGTAAACAGCAAGTCTCTTTTCGGATTCCGGTGTTTCTTCTATTTTTTCGGCCACAATGACAATATTCCTGTTTACAACCGGCGCGCGCCCCGCTTTCTTCCTCCATCCCGGATAAGTGTCATTGAACATGCCTGAAACTACCCTGATATTCCCGTAACCGAGTGATTCCAGCATATCCCTGTATTTATGCACAGGCATCTCGTCGTCTCTCGATCTGAATGTAATTATCACCCTGCCGGCGGTTTTCAGTTTATTAAGAACCTGTCTCATTAATTCCGTTTTAGCATCCTCGTCAAATGAATGGAGCACATTGGCGCATGTGACTACATCAAATTCAGTATTGCCGAGTTTATTATCCTCAAGGGATTTTTCGAGTTTAGATATATCTCCGCTGACAAACTCTATATCAAGGTCTCTTTCCGCGGCTTTTCTGCCTGCCGCTGCAACCATTTCGTCCCTCATATCCATTCCCGTTACTCTATTTGCTCCCTTATATGCTGCAAGAGCAGCCATTATGCCCGTTCCCGAACCGAGATCCAGAACATTTCCGGCATTATTCGGTATAAATTTATCTGCAGCATACGTCATCGCTTCCGAGATCCGGGACCTTTCGGATCCGTCCGGCCCTATTATCATTGCGAGGTTCGGAGAATACCTCATTATCTCCGACGTGATCTCTTCCGAAGTGATCCGCTTTTCGGCGGCTTCTTTGACTGGTATTCCCGGGACTATTTCTATCAGGGCTTCATAGAGCGCTGTCCTGTTACGGAACCTTTTCACAATATCCCTTTCCTCGTAGACAACATCCACGCTCCCATCAGCTTTTGTTATATACATACCGTCTATGTCGCTTAGGTCATATGAATAATATATTTTTCTGCCCGCATCATAGTAATCCGGGGACCTTCCCCTGCCGCGGCCGGCAAGGAACCAGAGCGCGCCCCTGATTTCTTCTGAGGAAAAATCCCCTGTCAATCCGTACAGTTTCTCGGGGTACCGTTTAGCTGTTTTTTCCCAGGCATAGAGTACGGCAAAATCAGTATCTTTTTCTCCATGTATGCTCTTTATACCATTAACAGTTGTTCCCCTGTCAGTCATAAGTTCGTCTACTATTACCAGTTTATCGCCTTCAGATATGCCTTTTGAAGCAAGGTATTTTCTGCCGAGGTCTATCAGTTTTTCAGTACCCGGCTGACGGGTATCCAGATGAAACTGAGAAAAATCAACAAGATACAGGTCATCAACCCTGTTGTAATAAGCGGGGTCCGTTTTCGTGATGAAAAGCGCCGTATCATAAAGCATATCGGCGCCTCTTCCGATAAACAGCAGTTTCTTTCCCTTGTTTTCCGGATTATCCAGCACCCATTTCATCATGTTATAATAGACAGGCGCATGGGTGGCTATGTTTTCTCTGTATTCCTCCCTGCTGTAATTACCCAGTCCGCTTTCTTCACTACGCTGATCTTCCGGCAACATTGATATTTCCTGAAGCATAGGATCATTTTCATAGAGACCGGCCATCTCCAGTTCTTCCGCCATCTCTCTGAACCGGGTTTCTCCAAGACGATCAAGTAATTCCTGAGCCCTGTCCGAAGTCAGAAGAGGAACTGGTTCAGGTTTTTCCAGCGTTACACTGTTAAGTACCTTGTAATCTGAGCTGAAAGGAAGCTGGTCGTAATAGATGACATCCAGCTTATCAACTGTAAGAATACCGAAAGAACGCTGGTATTTTGCCACAATACCTTTGAATTTCATCAGTTCGTCCCAGCTAAAAGGTTCTGCGAAATAACCCAAGGTTATATGCGGCATTCTTTCAGTGTGTTTTCCCCACTCATCCCTTCTGGATGCTATAGGGTCCGTATTGTCTTCTGCAAGATATGACTGGACTTCCCAGAAAATACCCATTCCGATATCCCAGTTCAGTCCGCTCACTTCAGCTTCAAATGAAGGGGAGGCAATATCCGAAGCACGCGCCACTTCATCTTCCTTTATACCGCCCTGGGTAGTCAGGTGCAGTAATTCAGGTGCGACAAAAACGATCTTTTCCGGGAACGCATATTCAAGTTCTTCCTGGAATTTCCGCATACGGTCTCTTACCGGACCTTCAGGGATAAAATATACTTCAGTTATTCCCTCTTTCTTTGTTTTACCTTTTTCCGGCTGTACAAGCCCGTCTTTTCCTATATACCTCTTCGTCTCTGTCAGATCGCGCTCTGTGATCTCTTTTACCCTGCTGTTTCTCTTCACTATCTCATCATGCGCTTCTTTATAATGATCGTTTCTGACAAACGCTTTAACAGGACCTGCAACAGCACTGGGTATATCCTCTATGATTTTTTCATCTTCTGTTTCTTCAGCGGGTTTCAGCTCCAATTTAATGAAATTAACCAGGCCTGTTTGCCTGTTCTCATCAAGTGCTTTTTTTGTCTTATCATAGTTTGCGTTAAAATAGTCAGTAAAATCGTGTTCTTCTTCCTCTACATCTTTTACTATAAGTCCTTTTACTGATGCCCGTTTCACATAACCGTCTCTTACAAGACTGTTTACACTGAAGAAGATCCTGGGTTCAGATACCAAATTTATTACCAGGTTAGATTTTCCGCCGGCAACCGCTTTGTCTATAAGAGATCTCATTACAGCAGTATGCCACCTGATATCTCTGGCCCAGTCATAGAGCACTATCTCTGTTTCTATAAGCGTGTCCCCGTCTTCTTTCAGGTTGATCTTGCCTATAAGATCACCTTTTTCGTCACGGATCCTGTGGTTATATTCGTAATCCCCGCGTTCCGGTGTAAATACAAATCTTTCCGGCATTACTGTTTCTTTAGCGATTATACCTAACGGGAGATCGTAGAATTTAGCGATATTACGGTTATAGAATATATGGAATATTACAGCAGCAATAGTGCCGTATACCATACCCACAACAGGTACGGAAGCCATTAGCGCTCCGACGCCTATGACAACCGACATCACCGCGGCAAATACCCCGAGTATGATCCTGTCCTGCCAGACAGCTTTCACCGGGTACCCGTATTTATGGTAATAGACTCCCGGATGGAGAAGAACGAATAAGAACGAGGTAAACGCACCAGAAACGGCAAGGCTGCCGAGCAGGTCGTATCCCGTGAACATATTCACAAGATACGATACGAATCCCAATACCCCGGCAAACATCAGTGTCTCGTAAAACGCGAGTTTTGGGGGTTCTTTTGCTACGCGTTCCGGATGCCAGTACGGGCTGAACGCGGCAGGCACTCCTTTTTTTACAGCTTGTACTTTATCCTTGAGAGTATCATGGAATTCTCTGGGAAAGAGAGCCAGTGCCTGATTGATATCATCTCCGTACGTTTTTGCAATATCTTCTGCCAGCCGGTCAAAAGCGCGCACCGATTCTTCAGAATCACCCTGTAGAAACTCTATAATGTTCTCATCAAGTCCTTCATTCGCTTTATGCCGTTCATATACAACTTCCAGTCCCAGCAGCCTGTACGCGTTCCTGACACCTATATCTATGTTCTTAAGATTCTTTTCTGTAAGTTCCGATTCCTGGTTCCTGAACTCAGAAAACTTCTTCATTGCAATGGCTTTGCCGACAAGATCGTCACCGAAAATATTCTCTATAAAATACCGTATCTGTTTTAATGACGGTTTACGATCAGAAGTAACAGGGATACCCATAGTAACAAGCGGCATTCCTTTATCCGGATCGCTTAAATTGTTAATAAACGAGAATATCCACCACAGATTAAGTTTCATCATATCTGCATCCAGATACCCGTTTTTATCCAGGAAGGCCGTTAAGGATTTAAACTCAATAGTAGGATCTTTCTCACCCAGCGTGATAAAAGCAAAATGGTCTTCCGCTACTTTCTTTCGTAAATTCGGGAGCCTGCTCAGGTATTCATCATTAGGCATCTTAATAGATGAATTAGTAAGGCCCTTGTAACCGAGATTGGATAAAACAGCCCACATCGATTCGTATACCTTTATCATATGGACAAAATTGTCTATATCCAATTCCAGCCGGTTTTTATCCCCGTCTCTAACAATCGGCATTGATTTTAGTCCTGCATGCGCATGAAGACTCGCAAATCCGGACTTTACAAAATTCCGGATATTCTTCATTTCATTTATGAGCGTATTCCAGTCCTCCACGGTGTTCGTGTGGAAGGTATCTACCATTGACTGTGTTTTAAACTCGAAAAGGCTCCTTGATTCGTCACTCAATTCCCAGCCGGGTGCAGCTGCACTTTTATTCAGCCTGATATGATTCCAGTATTCATTTTTTATTATCCAGTAATATTTTCCGGGAAGTATATTTTTTGTTTCCCAGAGATTCCAGTCTGCTTCAGTCAATGGCGGAAGGTTCTCATCTTCAAACACGCCTTCAAGAAAGTCCCTTGAATAGAGGTTCTTTATTTCAGGCTGTACATAGAACTCCAATTCAAGCGAGAATGTCGCATCACCCGGTTTCCTGAAAGGAAGCGGTAAGAGGCCCGCATTATCTTTTAAATCGACTTTATCCATTAAACTGTACAGTTCTTCTGTCTCTTCATCTGAGATGTTCCTGATATTGACCAGATAGAGAAGCAGTTTCTGCTGTTCATTTTCCGGAAGATGAGCCGTTGAGCTCAGGAGATACTGCTTATGGAGTTCAGGATAATCTTCGGGGATAACTTTTTCTATCGGAGAGGGTTTACGACCGGCCGGTTTGTCTTCGCCGGAACCCTTTGCCGTTATCATATTGCTAACCGCTTCCTGTTTCGATGAAAGGTCTTTCGGGGTAATTATCTTGGTCTCCAGCATTTCCTTCAGGACAGATAAGCTGGAAACTGGCTCAATACCAGTTTTCCCAAGGAGGCCGGCAATATGCTGTATATCTTTGCTTTTTATCTGCCCTGTCTTTAAAAGGGCCTCGATTATTGAATAACTCTCGTCTATATTTTCATTGTTCTCCGCTATTGAAAGCATATCGTAAACCGCGCCGTTATCTATGAGGTTATCTTTATAAAGGCGGTTTATCGTATCCCAGAACTGCGGATTATTCCTGATCCCGTCATATTTTTCGCCCCTGAGCATGTCATGTAACAATTCAACTATCTTGCCTGTTAATGTTTTATTCCCGGAATAATCAGCGCCCGTCTCTATTTCGAATGTCCGCCGGACGAGTGTTTCCAGGACGGCTATCCTCTGGTTTAAAAACTCTATTATTTCTTTTGCATCATCATCCGGATATCCGGCTTCTTTGATAAAAGCAGAAAAATTATTTTTAATTGATTTAAAATAATTTATCGATTCCTCAAGAGCCTGAATATCGTATGAGTCATGGGATTCAATACGGGAGACCACATTTGAGTAATAATAAAGAAAGTCCGCAAAATTCATGTTCGTATCGAATCCTGCATCGTTGTCAAAGATAACAGGGACATCAAACACTCTTATCGAGTTTGAACCATGCTGGTCCCACTTGCCTATCAAAGCATTAAATACGAGTTGCGCGCTTCTGCCTTTCCTGGAGTCACTGTAAACGAGTTCTTCCTTTTTATAGTCCTGGGCGACTCTTGTAAGGAAATATCCTTTTTCACTGCTTCCGACATTTTTCAATTTCCTTGATTCTTCGGAAGAGAGCGATCTTATCTCTACAGTGTCGACTCTGCCTCTGCCCAAAAGATAGCCCAGCAGTTCCCTTTTGTAATCGTTACGGTTTCTATGATTCCCTATCTTATAATGCCCCCCGCGCTTCTTTACGAGAAAAACATTGCCTGCTTCATCAATAACAGCCGGAAACCCCCTGGGATTGCAGTTCTGCCCGAATTTCGCTTCAAGTTTTTTATTGCCGATCATGCTGTAGCTGTGCGGCGTATCAGACCTGACACCTGATTCTGCCAGTACCGTAATCGGCTCCGAATAGAAAGATATCATTTCCCTGGCGCGTTCTGCGATTGCTTGTGCGGATACTAAAGCTTCTGTTATCTCCTCATTACCTAGCAACGCATCTCTTATTTGATGATCCGGTATAAGTATTTCCCAAAGTTCATGACTCAATTTCTTCTCATATACCGTGAGATTGCCGCCTTTTTCTTCTGCCATACCGGCGTCTACGATATACGCTCTCATACCAAGCGATCGGGTCATCCCTATCATTATGTTTGACGGGTTCCATAGATCGTCAACATAAATACCGCTAAAACTCAGATCTCTCACCAACTGCCTGATAAGCTCGAGATTATCCGCATTCAGATCTATACGCGGATCATTTATTGAATGGCCGTAAACCCTTTCTGATACTATATATACAAGCTTATCGGTACGGACGATCTCTATCGGACGCGGCGCCAATCCTTCCTTGTAGAGCTCTTCGAGCATCCTGTATTCTTCTTTTGCACTGTTAAAGTAGATCTCTTTGTTAATTATTTTGATGACAAGGTCTTCATTAAAAGGATGTATGAATACAGTACCGTACTCACCGCTTTTTATGAGTTCGGCATTTCTTGATTCACCCGCTATCTCTACTTTAAGTTCGCTCTCTGCCTTTTCATAGGAAAGTTTAATTTCTCTAGCAGGTTTTGCCATCGCTTTTGCAGGTCTTTCAGCCATAAACTCTTCAACCTGCCAGGCAAGTGCTTCTTCCCTTTCTTTGTATGTCTTACCGTTTATCTCTTTAATAAAATTACCCAGTCTGCCTTGGAATATTACGTAGAGTGCATCTATGAGACGGTTTTCAGAATATTTGCCGGTAGACTGGGAGTATGTGAAGAAATCATACAGGAATTCAGCCCATAATTCTGAATCAAGATTGCTTATGTTTTCCAGTCTACCTGCTATTCGAGGTGAGATTTCGGCTATTATCTCTTTTATTTCCGGGAATTTATCATCATATTGTTTTATCAGATTAGCGTAATACTCGCGGGGATATTGTATTTTTTCATCAGACGCATTATTTATTAATTCCTCAAAAACGCTATCTTCCGGAGGAGCTCTCTCTTCCAGTAGTCTTTCCTCTCGCACTAACTCCAGTATCTCTTTCATCACTGTTCTGAATCTATCAGCCGGGTCTACCGGTTTGTGTATTTTTCGCAGAGGAATAGCCACATGAACTATTGCTGAGCCGTTTCTCTGTGCATTCAGCGCCCAGGCGCCTTCCGCCTTATACGCTTTATCAGCCATCATTGCTGATAAAACAGCCGGATCCCGCACAAGATTCTTAATAAAATCAGCAGAAAATGCATACTCACCGCCGCCTGCCTGTCTGAATCGGCCGTATAACGGGTAAAGTACCAGATCCATCACGCCTGCATCATCATTCCGGTAATCCCTTATATATGAAGAACCTACATACTGTTTGTGATCCCTATATACAGGCTCTAAATACGCTTTTACCCATTCGGGATCGATATTCTCTATATCGCCGTCAAATGTGACCCATGCATCAGCTTTCAGGAGATTTACAATCTCCCAACCCAGCATCTGTCCCCAGAATTTTCCTTTGATCGCTCCCGGCTTGATCCATGATACCAGTTCGACATTATCCACATTGTCTATTGAACTTCTGTCTATTTGCGACAATGTCTGTTTACTTGGTTTTTCTCCGCTAAGGACGATCATAGCCCTTTTCCCGGGATAATATTCAGCAAGTCCTTCCAATACCGTATCTATACCATGGTTTATCAACTCCAGGGGTTCTTTATTGTAATTAAGCTGTATGACAATGTCCGCTTTATCAATATCCACCACTTTTCTCAATTGTTTTTGGCGGAATCTGCTGAATGTTCTTAATTTGTCTTTATAGTCTGAGAATCTACCCGCTAACTCCTTAGTATTGATCAGCATTTCTTCTTCCGGGATCTTTCTGGGAAACAGGCCGGTAAAGAACCTTTTTATTCTCTGGTTTATGGACGCGAATAATGAAACTTCTTCTTTTTCCAGGATATATTCAGGTTCTATTTTTTCAAGTGCATCAACAGATTCTAATTCCACATAATCTTCGGCATCCACATAAAGCGGATTAGATGCAGTAAATTCCGAGAGCCTTCCTTTATATACAGGATATCCGGTATCTTCGGCATCACCTGCTTCTGCCCGTTTAACATATACTGCAACTTTGTCCAGCGGTATTTCCCACTTTATAATATCGAATATCTGTTTTCTCAATGAGACCATTGCCGGATGCATGTTCTCAAAATGTTCTATTCCGTTAATCCTGATAGATATCAGTTTATCTCCGAATATAGGCTCACCGGCTGCATCCAGCCCGAGTGAACCGTTTGAATCGACTATCTTATCATCCAACTGGCTGAATCCTATCAATTTCGCAATATACCTGGCTAATCCTGACTCGAAATACCTGTGGAATTGTGCCAGGTAATCAGTCTCCTGTTTAGCACAGCTTATAGAAATCAAATACGGAAAATTCGGATGTTTGCTGGCTTTGCGCATCATATCCTGCCACAACTGAAGGTCCTTTGATCCCGGCCACAACTGTAATACAAGGTTGGTTCTGCCTGTAAAAGCCTTATATAATTTCCAGAACAGGTACTGCCCGGTTAATGTAAGATAGTTTTTCGCGCCCCTGCTGTATCCGTTGAGAGCCGCATTCTGAATAAGTCCCGTCGCAAGTCCCGATTTAAACTCATCCGGTTTCAGTTCACCATTTTCATCAAAGAACATAGTCGAGATCATATATGTGGTGAACAGGCCGCCCACGCTTATTCCCATCGGGATTATAATCTTCTTGTCCGCGAACAGGCCGTCGCCATTGTTCAGATGATCGTATGCCTGCCAGATATGTTCTGCTATGTTTTCCCGCAGGGTCTTTTTTATCGTCTTGAATATCTGATCAGGATATGAATGTCCCGCAATGAGTACCGAATGGTTCTTAATAAGATCCAAGCCTGTTCCGCTTATATAGTATATACCGAAAAGCCTGTCATAAGAGTATCTCTTGATCCACCCGTGTATAGCATCGAGCTCTATCTTTCCCTGTGTAAAGATTATCGCGGATTCAGTTCCGTCATCAAACCATAATTCAAGGTCCTCGTCTTCAACCTCTCTTTTCTGTCGAGGGGGAAAAACACTTGCAAATATTTTTTTGATACGGCTGGGTTTGGCAATATCGACCGGGTGGGTATATGCAATGATATAATCTTCTACATACTGGACTGTCTTATTGAACGCTTCTATATCTCCGCGGGCATAATACTGCTCCAGGAACAATAGAATACGCTGCACCTTTGGATCCTCTTTCATTTCAGCATCTTCCACTTTCTTGATGATATCATTGACCTTCCTGCCCAGCATCTTCTTCCTGGCAAAAGTCAGCCAATGCCCGGGAGCTACAAACCTGAACGTCTTATGCCAAATCTCAACCTGTTTTTCTTCAATATTTACGAAATCGAGCTCATTATACTTCTTGGCGTTGTCCATGGCGTCCATGAACTGCCTTATTACCTGAGCCGTGCCCCTGTACCTTACATTATCCCCCTGGACATCTTTACCGACAATTACATTATCGTATTCCGAAACATATTGCTTCATTCCGAGAAAAACAGAGAGCAATGATTCGTCTTCAATATCCCACAGGAAACTGTCTGCCGTAGAATCACCCATTGCCAGTATCATACCTACGGTATGTTTTCTCCTGATGAAATCCCTGACGCCGTCAGACTTGTTATAGAGGCTCATCTTCATAAAAGCATCACCGAAACTCGGATAGTACTCGTTTTTGGGAAGTTCTATTCCTCTTGCCGAAAGTATGCTCAATGCCTCGTTGAGCGCCATCTTTGTGTCTATACTGTCCAGTTTATTGTCATTATCAAGTATTACCAGCTCCGAATCGAATACCTGTATTTCCGTACTTGAGTATCTTTTTATAGCATTCTTGAATATCTGGTTGACATCGGTATAATTACCCGCTTCTTCCAATGCCGTGACAGCTTTTTCAAACACATCCTGTCTGATGATCACATTATTAAACAGTTTCAGGTAAGCGATCGTGAACGCTCTTGCAATTTCAAACTGCATTTTAGGATCGAATGTTTTTTTTGTGTCTTCAGAAGTCTTTCTTTCAACTATTTTCTCTTTTCCGTTATATGTAAAAGAGGTATTCTGTGCGCCTGAAAGAGATATGATCTCAAGGTTCTCCATATACTTTTCAGTAACATTCTTTTTCATCAACTCCAGTATAGGCTTAATAACACGGGTATTAACCGCTTCTTTTTCAAATCGGATCTGCTTTTTGATGTGTTTTTCAGAATCCGGTGAATCGTATATCTTAACAGTCTTGATCTCTTCCGCCTGTGTACCGCTCACAAGAAGCACTTTTATTCCTGCTTCAAGTGCTTCTACGACAATTTTAAGGTTATCTCCTTCAAGCGGAGAAAGCTCGTCACGGGTAAGCGTCCGGTTAATATCAAGGACGATAGTCCTCAGATCTACTTGTCTATCGGATTTTATCAGATTATCCAGCGCACTGGTTTTTTCGGTTATCGGTTCTTTACCCACGATCAACCGGCGATATTTTTTGGCCTGAATAAATCTTACCCATGGACTTTCGGATATCTTATTAAAATACAATTCCTCGTCGATATCTGTGGCAGAAGGGATAATATTTACGGCACCGTCATCCACATAATAGGCTTTCAGTTCACCGTTGTTTATCTTCCCTATGACTATATTATCCGGTTTCCAGCCGAAATCTTTCACATTTACATTGTTATCTATCAGCCCTCTTATCAATCTACGTACCAGCTCCATTTCTTCCGTTGTCATCGAGCCGGCTTTTATATTCAATGTCTTTCCTACAACCCGCTCTGAGACAATATACTTGAAAGAACCGGCAAAACCTTTACTGATTATTCCGGGAGACAATCCCAATCCGGACAGTTTTTCAAGCATCCTTACTTCTTCAATAAAAGTGTTTTCAATACTGTCTTCGACATCCCACCTGCCTATTTTTATTACCCTGTCCGGATAGAACGGATGGACAAAAGCGCCTCTTGAAATATGTTCCGCCTCTTTTCTGATACCTTCCATTTCTATAATCAGCCGGTTTTGACTGTCATCATATTGAAGAACGGGTTCTTCGGCAGGTTTTTCTGCAACTATTGCAAGCGGTATCTTTGGAAGGAAATCGAATCTAGTGGCTATATGCCTGTTATAGAAATGTACAGATATGTTTCCTATGGAATGTAATAGCGCTAATATTCCGGCTACAGCTATTGCCGGAGTAATCCCCTGACTTAAAAGAGTCAGGGCTACCGGTACAGCCATAGCCATCGAATGGACCGCAAGGATTATCCGGTCCAGCCGCGTAGCTTTTGCGGGTGGAGCGTTTATATCATAATACACCCGCCTGTGGGCGATGAGGAAGATGATCGTAGCAATAGAACCTGCGCCTAATGATGCCAGTACATTGTTGATATCAAAAGTGCTTCCAAGTAACGCCAGCCCGCCTGCAACAAATCCGAGCCCGTATGTCTCTGCGGCTTCGATCAATCTCCGGCCGATTATACTATGCACCCATCTTTCGGGCCAGTACGGACTGATTGCCAGCGGAGGTTTCCCGTCATATATCACTTCTTGAGAAAGCGTTTCCAGCCGCCGGGCTTCAAGGTATTCAAGTAATGTATGCCGTAACATAGATACTCTTTCAGCAAGGTCGACAGTAGTCTTGTTCAACTCGGCTATCAGAAACTTGACCTTATCTATATCCAGCCCTTCCCCGTTTTCTATCCAATAATCAGAAAGGTCCCTGTTATCGATCACATTGTCTACTTCTCCCTTTATGACCTGTTCGAACGAGGTGAGTGTTTCCCTGATACTTCTCTTCCTGCCTGTCTCTGTAAGCCCGCGGTACATACGACGCGACAACCTTATCATACGGTCTTCTTCGAGATCATCAAAGTCCGCCTGGATAAAGAATTTCCTCACACTTATACCTTCGGGTATTATCTCATCCATTTTCTTGCTTATCGCAAAAACGCCTTCAGCTATTACCAGTTTCTGTCCAGGCTGGAGTTTGACTGTTTTATATCCCACCCGTTTTCTCAGATTCCGGTCGTAATCAGGTATTTGGGTTTCTTTTCCTGCGAGAAGATCGCTGATATTCTTTTCAAGAAGTCCAAAATCATAAGGCCCGTTTTCAGTTGATTCAGCCACCAGGACAAACCTGGGATCGTTTTTATCAAAATTATATATACCCATACCTATTAACAGGTTACCCTCAGCTATATCTTCGACCATCATGGTTTTCCCCGCGCCGGACAGGCCCCCGAGCAGTACAAGGCTGCCGTCAGGCATATCATCCGTAAGCCGCTTGAGTAAACCATCTTCATACGATATCTTTTGCGGTATTTTTGCAGCAGGTTTTACTTCTTCAGCTTCAGCAGTTTTTTCTGGAACTGCAGGATATTCTTTCCCTTCAGGCGTTCCCATAGTAACAAGTACTTTATGCCGTTTCCCGTCATTGACGAGGAGAATACCTTCTGCCGTTTCTATCCAGACTCCGTCCATTTCAATTTTTCCGATACCGGAGGAAACTACATCAGGATTTATCACTTCGATTTCATAGACAGATTTACCATATCTTTTTAAAACCTTAAACCCTTTTGCTCCCCACTCTTCGGGAAGCACCGGATCGATAAACAGCCTGCTGCCGTCCCTGAATTTTAATCCCAGCATACTTTCCACCATTATCCTGAAGATCCAGCCGGCAGATCCCGTATACCCTGTCCATCCCGCCACGCCCTCGGGACTTATATCAGCAGCGGCGACATACGGCTCGCCCCTATAGTTTCTGTCCTTTGCATGTTCCGCAGGATTCAGAACCCTGTATACTTTCCATAATAGATCAGCGTATTTCCTTTGATCCTTGGAGCCGGTATCCTGACGCGCGATTATTGAAAGGGCCTGCACCATCCATACTATACCATGGGTATATTGCCCGCCGTTTTCCCTGTCGCCGGGGTAATATTTTCCAAGATGCCCTTCCGGAAAATCTTCATTTCCGTTCACAGGTCTATCAAAAAGCCTTATGATATTTAGATTTTCATCATATAGTTCATCAAGCGCTGTCATAAATGCTTTTTTGGCAAGCTTTTCACCGACCGCACCGGATATTACGGACCAGGCTTGAGGTAAAGCAAATAGTTTTCTTATCCCGATACCCTTATCAGTAAAAGCCCTGATAAACCATCTCTTTCTCAGTCCTTTTTTAGCCAGTGCATATTTTTCTATATTTTTCGAGAGTTCACTAGCTCTTGATTTATATTCTCCGGCAGTTTCACTATCGCCTTTCTTTTCTGCCAGCGCGGCAAAATCCATCAGGGTCTTATACAGAAAAAATGCAAGCCAGACACTTTCTCCTTTGCCTTTGATTCCTACTGCATCCAGCCCGTCGTTCCAGTCACCGGATCCTATCAAAGGAAGTCCGTGTTCCCCCATCCTTTTATTGATGACAAAGTCAATGGACTTTTTCGCGTGTCCATACACTGAAGCCGTCTGCTCTGGATCATCCGAAGAAATAAATTGCGTGACATAGTCTTTTTCATCCGCATTAAGAAGCCTGCCGCTCAGATACGGTATTTTCTCATCAAGGATATCCATATCACCCGTTACATCGACATAGTGCGCCAGGCCGTATGACAGCCACAGAAGATTATCCGATATACGTGTTCTTATTCCCAGGCTGACTTCCTTGCCATTTTCATTTATTCCGTAATCATGCCACCAGTGAAGGACATCTCCTTCAGGGAACTGCCTGGCCGCACACTTTATAAGATGTTCACGGGCCCTCTTGATATCTTCAGGAGTATTTGATGAAGCCAATGTCAGCACTGTCTGCAACTGATCCCTGAAACCAAAGGCACCTCCGGGCTGATAGAAACCGGTCTTTCCGAGATAATGCCATACAACTGCCTGATAACGCATCCAATCTATCATCTTATTGAAGTTTTTATCAGGTGTTTCAACAACAAGATCATTCAGATAAGAATTCCAATTTCTCTGCCCTTTATTAAAAGTCTCACTAATACTGGAAGGATCACTGTATTTTTTCATCAGTTCAGCAGCTCCGACTCCTGCTGCATCGTTTTCCGTCATGCCAAGTATATAAGTTACCCTGGACTTATACTCATTTTTTTCATTAAGGTTAAGCCTCACTGTTATCCCGGAAAACGGATCTGCCGCTGTCCTGAACACATCATTTCCCGCTGTAATAACAGAAGCGTCTTCCGCTATTACATTATGAAATGCTATCGAGTCAGGAACCAGCGCATCGGGATTGCGCGCCAATATTGTATCGTGTCTAACCTCAGTTTTCGTGTTATCTACGGCATTATTATAATCCCTGCTTAATGCCCACTTAAGAAAACTGCCTATCTCTATCTCTTTACTGCCCTCAGTTTTATCACCAAGATATTCGATATCGATATCCCAGAATTCGACAGGCTCATTGTCGCCGGAGACGAACATCGTCATAGAGATCTTCCAGGTGTCTTTCTTATCATATATGTATTTGATATATCCCTGGCCTATTTCAACCTTATATACATTTTGATCCCTGTCTGGCTTAGGATTTGCAGCTATTGACCATTCCCGGCCGGTCTGGATGTCTTTTACAAGAACGCCTCTCAGAGGTTCTTCTGTAACTATATCCGGTTCGGCCGCAGTTACTCTCTTCTGCTGGGCATTACCATTAAAACTGAACACCGACCCTGCGGCGGTAGCGGCAAAACCGTATCCCGATTCATTGGCCACCACCTGGGTATAGGGTTTACCCGTTGCAAAAGGATCTTCTAATGTATAGGCGCGGCCGTCTTCTGAAAATATTCCGGCGGCTTTCTTTTCTTCCTTCGGTTCAGGGATTTCTCTTTTCATCCTCCATTGACGCCGGGCATGGGATGCGAACCAATCCATATATTTTTTCAAGCGCACTTCCCGGAGAACTGCTTTATGAGTTTTTTCGCCTGCCGCCTGTTCCTGCTCTTTCAGATAATTATCATCCCTGTATTTGCCCAGCAGGCTTTTTACTTCCTTTCCATTTGAAGCCCTTCCGATCATAAATGTCATGCTTTTTTCACTGCCAGCCTTCAGTCTCATTTTCTTTGACAGGGCGCCGGCAGGATCCCTGACATAACTGGTCCCGGATATCAGTCCTTTTATCATTGCTATGGGTGATGACAGATTTCTAAGGCGCCCTATGAAGTTCATCCTGCTTTCAGCATGGCTGTCAACTTGCCCGTCTCCGCCTATAGCGAAGAAGCCGAAAGGCTGCTGGTCCTGAGCATCTCCTGTAACCCTGCGGCGGGCGGTTATTACTTTCAGCTCTTTATCGTAAGAAGCCCCTAACGTGAGTTTTCTGAATATAGTCGCATCCTTCCAGGCTACCATATGATCCATAATCCATTCAAGGTAACCGATAATATCCAGTTCCCGGTCAGTACCTGTATTGTTTATAAGCTGCACTTCCCATACCTCAACCGGATCATTCTTCGATACAAACCCGCTAACCTCAACTTTTATCTCACCTTCAGGAAGTTCCAGAGTACCTGTAATAATTATCTTTCCGTCCTGTACTTTCGTATCTAACGGCTTCAGCCCGACCGGAAGCATCTCACCGGTAGCCACGTCTTTTATGTAAAATATGCGGTTGTAATAAAGAGCTTCTTCTCCGAGCCAACTCGAACCGCCGCCTTCAGATGGAGCATGGATCGTATAACCGTGATGTCCTTCAAGAGCATCAGGCAGTTCAACTCCTACCTGCTCCTGCCTGTACTGGTATTGATAGTCATAGGCATTAGCTATATCGCTTTCAACCTTTTCTTCTTCTACCGCGTATTCGGATTGAGGCGTATTTAAAATCCGTTCAACGATACCGATTCGGGAGACAGCTGATAAGAGTGCTTTTTCTGTCTTTTCATCCAAACCTGCTCCTTCTATATCTTTTTTACTCCCTGTCACTATATAATACGGTTTCTCCTCCCGGATCAATCCTTTATCAATAAGGGCCGGTATACCTTCCAGTTCATCTTCAAATACAGCTCCCCTGTTAAAAGGATTGGTATGGAATAACTCCTGCAGATACCCGCCGCTCAGCAGATTGAATATTGAAATAGCTCCCATACCTGCGGAATGGTGCGCATATATTCTGGGCGTTATTATTTTTGTTCCATCTTCTTTAAATTCAACCGACTCATAATATCCTACAGGTGTCTTCAATCCCATCTTTTCATATTTTCTTAAAGCCTTAAGGGATTCTTCCGAAGCCCACGGAGCCTCCATCTGGGCCGCATACGGAGAATATACTTTACGATTGATAACTTTACCGTCAATGTTCTGCGCGTTACCGGCGACACCTATCGGACCGTAACCGACCCAATCCCCATTATCCTTCGGATCATAGGCTGTCTCGGATTGTCCAAAAACACCTTTCATGGAGGCCGCAAGTTGTCTCCGGGTTGTTACAGAATGGACTTTGCTCAGCATTTCGGAATCATCTTCCCGCATAATGATCCCGGGAAGCTTGACTTCAAATGATGAGCCGTGCCACGGCAGAGCAGGGACACCGGCTCCTTCCTCATTGGTACCCTTGAGAAATCTCTTCAAGTGTTTCCAGTGATGCTCCGGCAGCTGGCCTTCCATGATTCCAAGCATACTCGCTATCCTGTTTTCACTTAAAAGAAGGTCATAATAACCGTCACTGCCATGAAGGCCACTTTCAAAACCTTCAGTTTTCCTGATGTCAGCGTGCTGCCCGACGAAATGAAGGAGTCCGTTTTCTTCATTATAAAGCCTGTCGAACCGCATATCCCTGACTATTTTCAATATCCGCGCCTGGAGTTCGGGATCGGATATACTGCCTTCCGCCATTAACATAAATGCCGCGAAATTACCGTTATCGACCGTAGATATGGCCGCTACAAAATCATCGGGATGGATGATCTTTTTCTGTTTATTATTTCCATTCTTATACCAGCTATCCTCGTATACATATAAATATCGCGTATTGTACCAGTTATATAGATGTCCCTGGTATTTGGGCAGTTTCTCAATAACGGCAACGGTGTTCCGCAGCCTTTTCAGGGCTTCTTCTTCTGTTATACTGCCGCTCTTCCATTCCATGACAGCAGTTAAAATATTTAATCCGATATTTGTAGGAGATGTCCTATGGTCTATTTTACTTCTGGCTTTCATAATCACATTGATTTTATTTTCCGCCCAGTTTCTTGTCACAGGCAGCTTTGTAATAAAACTCAGTATCCGGATTTTAAGTTTATCACTGCCGGATAAGTTTAAGATAACATTATCCGGCGTCAGGAAATCGACGCAGGTCTCGTTAAGAGACCCTGTTTCAGGATCTACTTCACTTATGCCGGTCTTCGGATCGATCTCGGCAGGCAGTTTTTTAATATCTTCAAAAGTTGCATTGGCAAAAAGGTTATGATACCTGAAAGCCTCATTTAGTATTTCCTGATATGATCTGCGGCCGGCACGGCTCAACTCCGGTATTTTTCTCCCGGCTTTCTCAGGCAAAGACGGGATCGCAGTAACTGAGGCAGGTTCTTTTTCAGAAATTATGACTGTTTCAGGTATCTTAAATTCCTTCCCATCTCTTGTCCTGAATTTGGCCTGATTTATTATTCTAACAGCGCTCTCCGGGCCGCCGCCGATTGTTATCGGCGCATCATCTTCATCACCTACGGATATTGCTCCCTCCAGGTTCAATATACGCCCGTCATTTCCAAACCCGTTTAAATATTTATCTGCTATGATTAAAATATTCTTATCACGGAGATCAGACAGATTATTTCTTTTCTCAACTGCTGCTTTAAAAACTTTAAAAGCTTCCAGTTTATCTGAAGTACAAATGTCCAGATTCTGATCTTGTGAAATATATATTTTTAAATCGTTTATCCCTTCAAGCTCTAACTCATAACTCATTACATCTAAAGTCAATTTGTTGACGATACTTCTAAACTCCGTTAGAGTTAAGCCGGTTCCCCGTTCTAAATATTCTTTAATTTTGATGTTACCTTTCAGGCTGAAAGGAACTTTGGTTTTATCTATGATTTGCTGTATTCTATTAACCTCATCTATACTAACTGTATCAATAAAGCCTCCAATCAAACTTATATTATATTTATTCCCTTCTTCTTCTTCTGCAGTTAACTCATACTTCGTTATTAAATTATTTATATACTTGACATCATTTTCTTTAAATTTTATATTTTCAACGTGACCGTTATTTTCCAGTCTTGAACCATTAGAAGTGAAAATATAAAGATTCGCCCTGTCTCCCGTAATATACGGCAGTATATTTTTCCTGAGTGATTTTATTCCCCTGCCTGAGGCCAGCGCCACAGGTATTCCCATATTGAGAAGAATAGAGATTACATCTGCTATTTCTTTTGAAATCCCGGGAGTTAAAGTCAAAGTCCCATCTACATCGAAAAAAGCTCCGTGTTTGACCGCTTTTAAGGAATCCTCAAGCAGATTTACAGCGGGTTTTTCTTTTGCCGGTTTGACGAGTTTCACGCCGAATTCTCTTTCTATATCTTCAAGCGTTATCCTGGCAGCTGCGCAGTTCGCTTCGCCTGCCCCGTAAGTTATGTGGAATATATTGTCATTTTTATTAAAAACGGCTGTCGGATAAACCTGTTTCAGATCCAATTTCAGTAAACCCTTGAACCGTTTATATTTGGAATACCCGTAGATGCCTATAGCTTCAGCTATTTCAGTATCTTTTGAGGGATATAGCAGCGGTTTTGGCTGGCCTACAAGCTTCAGGTTTTCATCAAAACCGGCCACCTCAGTAATATATACCCGATCGATTTCTCCGGCTTCCTTTTCATAAAACGCACGGTGAAGAAACATAAGATATTTTATTTTCCTTCCCTCAACAGGTATGAGCGGCGAGCCGCTTCCTACCCATTGGCCGTCAGGCGCATATATAACCGTATCTTTATCAAGGTTGAAACTATCCCAGAATTCAGCTCTTATTTTTTCATCAGTGATCAGATCTATCAGTTTTTCCGCGGAACCGATCTTTGTTATCTGTATGTCAGGTTTTATTCTGTGAATAAGTATAATGTTCCCGTCTTCCATCTGCTGGACTACGGCATTTTTGTGGTAATAATCATTAAATCTGCTGCTCCCTATCGGCCCCTGATACTCAAATGTCTTCAGATCTCTGCTGAGAGCTACTGCCGGCCCTAATAGCTCATCCCATCCTGTTTCGGCATTACGTTCCACTTCGACATAAGTTACACACCACCATTTTTCACCTTTTATGGTTATTTGCGTTAGTCTCGGATTTTCAAAACTCCTGATCCTGCCACCTACAATTTCATCGTCAGCGGATATAAGCACCCTTAATGACTTTTTATCTACCTCGTATTCAGAAGTATCGCTGTTATAGGTGACATCGCCTATCCCTATAACGGAAGAAGTATCCTCATACCACGCTCTGAACACGATTTTATCATCTTCTATGTGCGGGTTTATTACACCCAGTATTTTACCTCTGGCGCTAAATTCTGGGATGTCTTTTATATCATCTAATCCAAGTATTATCTCTTCACCGGGTTCTTTACCGTACCGTTCAGTATGGAATTTCTCTTCCATCTTCTTCAGGGTATCCTTATCCGTTACCCCGTAACGGCCATTGATAAATGCTCTTGCAATTGTCCTTATTTTTTGTAATAACCTGCTTATTGCCGGTTTCGGATAAAATGTGATCCTCTCCTCAGGCATGATTATACGCTTCACGACTTGAGGCTTTTCGGCTTCAGCCCGCTTAATATCAATGGTTTCGATCACACTTTCAAGATGCAGTGAATGTTTACTGTTTAAATCGACAAGATAATCCCTTACATTATCTATATTATCCGCGACGACTATTCCTTTCTGCAATATGGTATAAAGAAATTCTGCTGATAAACTGTGCTCGTTTAATTCATGTTCGACCGCAGACAACAGTTTTACAGCATTTATGATATTTTGCTCAGGATAATCTTTGAATATTCCATCGATCTTTTCATCAGTTATTCCCAATTCCTGTAATTTATAACTTACTGCATATCGTTCATCTACATCAACTTTCAATTCTCTGATAATGTCATACATCGAGACCCTTGCCGCAGCGCAGTGAATATCTCCCGCGCCATAAAAGATATGAAGGACACCGTCTTTTACATAGCCTTCCGGAAAAGTATTCTCCAGATCAAGCATGTTTCTTGATTTAAATGCTTTATAAGCTTCGTATCCGAACAGACCGATAGTATCTGCCATTTCATAATCTTCTTGCGGAACAATAAATGCTTTAGGCTTGCCAATTAATTGTAAATCTTTGTCAAGGCCGACAATTTCCCCTACATACCGGCGCCTTTGCTCTCCCTCTTCTTCTACTCTGAATGCCCGGTGAAGTGTAAAGAGATACTTTACATTGCCAAAATTATTTACAGGGATCAGTTGTGATCCGCCTCCCAGCCACTGTCCTTCAGGCGCTGTTAGAATTGCATCTTTGTCAGCATCAAAGCCTTTCCAGAATTTATTTCTATAATCTTCATCATGCATTAAACGATATACATCCTGAATAGAACCTATTTTCGTTATCTGAATGGCCGGTTTCAGCCTGTGTATCAGGACTATGGTTCCGTCATCAAGCTGCTGGAGGATACCGTCTTTGTGGTCCCTCTTTGAATAATAAGGGGCGCCTGTCCCAAGCACTCCACGGTCATCAATCGTTTTTAAATCACTGCTTAGCGCTATCGCCGGGCGTACGGACCATTTACCCTCTAACTTTACCGCTTCGGTATATGTAACACACCATTTCCCGTCGATTTTAGTTAAACGCGGATCTTCACAAGAAAATGATTTAAAACCATATTTGTCTGCATCTTTTGGTGATATAAGCATCCGTATCGAGCCTTTTATTATCTCGAACTCTTTGAGTTCCTTGTTGTAATCGAGGTCAGCAGCGCCTATTGAGGATACTCCGTTCGCATACCAGACACGGAAAACTATTTTATCGTCCAATACACCCGGATTAAATACACCGATTATTTTGCTCTTGATATCAAAATCAGGAAGCGATTCGATATCTTTTATACTAAGTACCAGTTTTGAATATCTTTCCGTATTGAAAGATTCTTCCGATTCTTCCAGCTTCTGTCTGTCCGTTACCCCGTATTCAATAGTTGTTTCTTCGATCATCTCAGCGACTACGGCAGGTTTTTCAATTGAAGCAACAAGATCTGCTATTATCGAACTCTGCTCGGCACCTGATATTTTTTCGAGCATTATTCCCGTGATATCTCTTCCTTCTAATACAAGGTAGCCCCTGTTATCACCATAGTGCTCGGCATGTCCGACATCCACATTGATTATCAGCTTATTCTTTTCATCATAGACTCTTATCCTATCCCCGATTTCAGACAAGGGCGGCGTATGGGCAACTATCTGCTTCAGCTCCGCAATTCCAAAATAGGTTACAATATCCCCGTTGTAATCCGCCCAGAATAAGCCGCCAGTTCCGCGTCCGCCCCGTGACTCACCCTGATTGAAAATATGATCCCTATAGCTGGCTTGCTCTATTCCGGCCTTGAAGCGTTCATTAAATTCTTCGTTTAATTCAGATGCCGGACGGCCTTGTGATAATTCATTGACCACTCCACCGTGCGCGAATATCATGCCGCCGGCATAATACGTTGCCTGCAGCCTGTCATATGCAATATCATCAAGCATATCAGCCAGCATACCTTTAATAACAGGATGGTCAGCTAATGCCTTAAACTCCTGTTCATCCTTAACAGATTTAATTCCTATGCTTTTTACCAATCGATCACCGCCGTCAGCGAAGAAGGCAGGGGCGTAGTTATAATATCTGTTAAACAATTCCTGTTCTGCATCAAAATTAAAGGATGCCTGCAATTCCATGTTCATCTTATGGAACGCTTGAATAAACTCCAGCTCGTGGTTGCCGAGCAGTCTTACTACCTTTCCGCCCTTTGCTTCGGCTTTTTCCTGGAGATCCCTTATAAATTTAACCGCCTTGATACCATCCGGACCGCGGCCTATCATATCTCCCATCTGAACCAGTACAGTATCACCGCCGATCCAGTTATCTTTATCATCTATCAGACCTGCGTCTCTAAGGTCATGCTTAAAGGCATCTAACGAACCTTCAATATCGCCGATAACGACATGCCTTCTATCAACAGCTTCATCCATCGTCGCTATACTGCGCGTGTCACCTCGGGTCCAGCCTTCCCGGGCGTTTTCTAATTGAATTCTTTTTGCTTGAACGTCTTCCCTTGTTATAGTGCCGGCGGTTTCAACCGGTTCTCTGAAATATGGTTCTGATATTTCAGGTATAAAATCCGCATATTTATCACCTAATATCAGTCTGGTTAATGCATAATCACTGCCCAGCACTTCCCATAACTTAAGTACTGACTCCTTTGTAACTTTCTTATAATCAATAAGATCTAATTTATTGGAAGCAAAAGGCCAGTCTCCTTCATTAAGATAAGAGACAGGCAGGATAAAAATTCCTAAATTTTCATATTCGCGGCCGCCTTTTTGAATAAATTGATCCTCAGCTATACTTACTATTGCCGGCATACCGTAGATATCAGCAATAACAAACCTATGCATAGATCCCCCATCTCCAATAGCAGATGACTGATCAGGATAAATCTTTCCGCCTACACGCCTATCGTCATCTATATCAACTACAACAGTAGTAAAACCTTTACCACTCAGTATTTTATTGACCTCATTGGCATACTTCTCGCAAACAGCCGGATATTCGATGGAACTTCTATAGCCCGTCAATTTTACTTCTTTCTCTGATTTTTCTTTCTGTATTGCCAGAAGGCCCATAACTTCTTTGATTTTGGATATACGTTCAGTATTCAGACTATTGCCTGTTATCTTTTCATATATATCTATGAACTTTTCCAGATCCATATTGGAATATAAATGATACACATAAGTTTCTTTTCTAACTATATCCTGGGCTAATCTAATTAATTCTTTCTGAATAGGTGTCTCTAATATTTTTTCATGTGCATCATCAAAGGAAAGGCCTTCTTGAAGGAGTTTCTGGAGGGTAAGTTCGCGCTCTATAAGAGCGTTAATCATTTTAATAACGGGCTTATTCCCATGCTCTCCGTATAACGCGGCAAACAATTTCTCATGGATTACCAGCATACCTTTGCCTGTCTTGTAATCCATATCCAGCCAAGCCAGCATAAACAAGCCTTTATTTCTTATCAGCCTGTCGTCTGCTATTACCTTTACATCAATACCTTCCGGTATACCCAATAATTCCAGAAGCTCTTTGTCAGCATTAAATTTTCTCTTTAAATCTTTTATACCGTCTTTTTCAAAGTCTTCCAGTTCCATCAGTTTTATTTCCTTTTTGGAAAGATATATATTGAGCAATATTTCAAATAGTTTATATATTGATATCCCCTGCAGCATTCCCGGCAGTTCAGGAATCTGTCTTTCAGTTATATCAACTCCAAACTGTTTCAGTACTACAAGCGCTTCACTGAAAGGCGATGCCTTTACCAGCAACTTAACCATATCTGAAAGTGTACCTATATGCAGCATACTGATTTTTGCGATCCCGGCTGCTGTCATCTCTTTCCTGCCTTTATCTATAACATCAGATTCAACAGTCTCGGTAATCAAACCGGCGGCCGCCTGATCAAGGAATACATTGAACGAAGAATGGTTTTGAAAAGCGGTGGCCGGGACTTCGTGTGTTATCTCGCCGAGGATAGTCTTCTGAATAGCAACTGCTTTGCCTTCACCACTTGCAAGAAGCATTATTTCCCGGGAAGCGATAATATCCGCTATGCCCATGGTCAGAGCCTGCCTCGGAACGTCTTCTTTCCTTTTAAAGAATCTGGAGTTTGCCTCTCTTGTCTCTGGATGCAGATCGGTAATATGCGTAGATATAGCCGGGTCTGTACCGGGTTCATTGAAGGCGATATGACCGTTATTCCCTATACCGAGTATCGCTATATCTATACCTCCGGCATCCTTTATTGCCTCCCTGTACCTCGATATCTCCCCATTGATATCCGGAGCAATACCATTAAGGAAATTTATATTCTCTTTTTTTAGACCGTGGTGGTAAAGATGACTGAACAATTTTTCTTCCATGAAGAACCTGTAACTCTGGGAATGGTTTATAAGGTCTTCATAATAATTCGGGAATATATACTCATCCAGGTTAAAAGTAATAACTTTTGACCAGTCTACTTCGGCACCCTTGTTTATAAGTACTTTATACATGCCCTCCGGGGTAGAACCGGTCGCGAAGCATACTGTAGCTCTTCCCTTTTCTGCTATTTTCCTATTTATTAAATTAATAAGTTTGGCGGCTGCCTTTTCACTCATTTGATCATAGTCGGCAGATAGTTGAATATTAAATCCTGCCGGAGGCTCATATTTATCCAGGAATGCAGCCATTATCATCTCAGGAGTCTCTAATTTTTCGATCTCATTGATAATCCAGCTTGCTTTAGCACCATACATATTCGTGAAAGACTGATTAAACGTATTTTTCTTGCTAAGAAGAACAGTTTCTCCTCTCTTTTCTACTTTTGTATCATCTCCTGATCGAAGAATCTCTAAATAATCGTGAGCATCCCGGATAAATCCGACAGCTGCTTCTTCTCCCATAACTTCTTTTATCCCGTTAAATATAGCTTTCATAGAAAGTGAATTATCATAAATCATCAATTTGCTTAATACTACGAGTATCTCGAAAGGAGGATATCTCCTGGCAAGATCTATATCAAAAACTTTTAATACTCTTTCACCATCTCTTGAAACATAACCTAGATTCTCGAATTTAACATCTATAGGAAATTCAAAGCTATAACCGTTATATATTCCGGTTTGTTTCCATGTATCCCGGTTAATTCTGCACGCTTCCAGATATGTTTTAACAGCATCGGTTAAAACCAGATACGCCTTATCTTCGCTGAGTCCTTCAAAATCTATACGTTCGGCATATTCTTCAGTACTTATTATTAGGCTGTCTGTTCCATCGGAAGAGGTTACATTGTTTCTTGAAATAGCGATTTTTACCGCATTTTCACTCCTTGGCCATATTAAGAAGGTATCACCATAAAACGGATCTTTATCGTGCAAATCATCCCTGAATAATTCTGTTCCTTTGGAACTCTGTGTTTTAAGTACAAATACATATCTCTTGTTAACAGTAACTTTGTATGCTTTTTTAAAGTTCCCTTCGCCGATATATTCGACATTTACATCCTGTATTTTTTCCAATATGGATTCGTTGTAGAGTTTTGATACTGTATCTTCAATTATCCATGGATTACTGTTAATAATATCCATGCCCGGTTCTGATTCTTTTTCAAGTTCCGCGTCTGCCAATATAACTTCTTTACCAACAATCGGCTTTTTACCTACCAACTTACGGAGAATCTTTTTATCCGGTATTAAGTCAAACCATGGATTTCGTTGTATAACAGCGCCTATAATAAAATGCTCTTTATTTACAATCTTGTTCCTGTAAGTGTTTCTATCGATAAAAACAGGCGTCCTGCTCTTCACTACCGACCCGGTATCGATAAGATATGCTTTAAGCTCGCCGCCTTTTATGCGGCCGATCATGATATTATTAGGATTCAGATCTGTTAAATATTTATTATCTATTAATTCATTTATCAATTGCCTTATCAATTCCAGTTCTTTTGAAGTCAGTTTATCGTATTCAGCGACGCTCGTGCCTTCGACCTTTTCGGAAACCATGTATCCCAGTTCATTATTTATACCGAACCGACCGAATGCTGAAGGTTTCTGGCTTAATCCTGAATCAGAGAGTTCCGCCATCATCTTATATTCATGTTCCATACTGACAGTACTGGCCCTGATTATTTTGATAACCTGTTCATTATCAAACGGATGGATGAATACGGCGCCGTTCCCGCCTTCCGCGAGGAATTTTGCTTCTCTTACTTCACCGTTGATCTCTACTTTGAGTTCATTCTTCGCCTGTTCATAGACAAGTCTGAATTCTTCAGCAGGTTTTACCTTTTCTATTGCTTCATAATGCCTTAATAAAACATCGCGTCTTGCCAGGATCCCATTAATTTCCCGGTCAGTTAAATAAGCCGTAAGGGAGGTAAGTACCTCACGGTTCAAGCCTCTTAATTTCTCTATAATCTCTTCGTTAAACTCGATAACTTCTAAAGAAGGTGGAAGTAAACTTGGTCTAGTGAAACTTTCGCCATTATCAATAGCGATCAGGTTATTTTCGGAATCGATCAATATGTTCTCCCCATGCCAATCCATAATATTTCCAAGATAATCCAGTATAAACAGTGCGTTTAACTGTTTTTTACGGTTTAGATCTTTTGTTTTTTGTGCTTCTCTGTAATACGTTCTGTCGTATTTAGTAAACAATGCCGAAAAAATACCACTCAATATACTGGAATGCGGCCGGGTATTGTCGATCCATAATTCAACTGTAACTTCTTGGAGCTCTCCGTTGATCTCTATATCTCTCAGTTCTACAGGCGGAACATTTGTAAAGCCCAGTATTCTTGATAACCTGTAGACAGCAGCAGAATACCTCGGCAGAGACCTGGCATCTATGGTATCTACTGGTTTTATCAGGACTTCATATCCGCTCTCTGTTATTGCAGTATAGTGTTGGCCAAAAGAAGCTAATCTTTTCAGTAGAGGGAATTTAGTTATATTCAATATCTTTTCATTTTTCAGAGACTTACCTATATCTTCAAAAGGTATGTTCGTTATATTTCCTATTGTTTTAGATATTACGCGCTTTTTGTCATTAATATCCGAAAAACTCCCTCTAAAATATGTTTTCCTGAAATTACGCTGAAAATGCTTTAAATACTTTTTCTGTTTTCTTATCTGGGATCTTGTCAGGCGTTTGAAAGTATCAGGATAAACAGTAAATACTTCACCAGTTGTCTTATAATCGACAATATTCAGTAGAGACTTATGATGGAATTCTACCGAATCAAGTGTAGAAGTAAACTGAAAGGCCTTATATCCCCGTTCACTGAGATTCGCCAACAGTGTCTCAGTAAGGAATGTACCCCGGCCTTTTATACCGTCCTTTACTGTAGCCACATATATACCGTCAGCCTTTTGACCATCAGCATCCGTTATAACCGGCTCCCACGCTCTGAATCCGGTTACATGCCCGTTATTATCTATCAGTACCATCTGGTTCATTATCCGCCAGATCCGGTTATTGTCTATGCTGATATCATTCAGTATATAATCCGCCGCCATATACTTATATTCACTAAAAGAATCTGTTAGGTGATCTGTGCCGTATTTAGAAAACGCCTCTGACAGATCTACTATACTGCCCAGTTTTTCATCTTTCGCTACAGTAAACTCCTTGACCAGAAGATCCGTCATGATATAATTTTTCAGTTCCAGAAGCCTGTTTAAGCGAGAAGGAGACTCAGTACTGTCTCTTTTGTCTTCCACAATATCCAGCACCCTGATACCGGATTCCGGCCTGATACCCAGTCTGTCATATTGTTCTTTTATACTTTCAACATCGAAAAGATCATCTTCAATTGATCTTATCAGCTCAGCAAATTCCTTTTCAGAAACTTCGGAAGGTTTACCTTTATCTTTGAATATGGTCTTTAAGCCCGGATATATATCGGATATCCATTCATTATCCCCTGTTATTCCCATAAACCTGTATATGACCATCTTCAAGGTCTGGTATGCTATATTCATTGCCCAGGTAAATGAGAAATTCCTGTTATTCAGTTCTTCCAGCGCGACAGAGTATTTTCTTGTCCATTCTGTCCGGGTGCCCCGCTGCATCGATGTTCCTGCGCCCCTTACGGACGGCAAGATTCCTATTATACCGGGTTTACTGTATTTATATATTTCCCCATATTCATCCCAGAGGTCACTTTCAAGAAGCGGCCTGGGCCCGAATAACGACATGTCTCCTCTAAGTACTGCGAATACCTGCGGTACCTCGTCAAGAATAGTCTGGCGGAGTTTCATCCCGAACCAGCCCACATGTTTATCCGGTTCCCGCATTGTCCTCAGTTTATAGACATTGAACGGTTTTCCCTGGTATCCGATCCTTTCCTGCATGAACACCGGTGTACTTCGTGTTTCTATCGCCACGATCGGTGAAATAAAAGTAATAAAAACTATTGCCGGTATCAAAAAGAGAGACGATATGACAATATCCATTATTCTTACGGATCTCGATCCTGCGATATTTTTACGGGGTTTCTGTATTAGCAATTGAGCCAGATCAGTTACATTATCCAGTATCGCTTCTTCTATCTTAGCAGGCAGGTTTATCCGCACTGCATCAGTTCTCTCTGCATCCAGCAGTCTTACCGGATTATCGAGCATCAGCCTTTCGGTGAGCAATACTACAAGCAGCTCTTCAACAAATACTGAGTCATCACTATATTCTTTCCCATAATTGTTTATAAAATATCTTTTAAGCTGTTCGAAATCTTTTATCTGTGTATCTTCATATATCCCGGGATCTTTTAATTTTGCGAGTATATTCGCTAAATCTTCTTTATACTGCTCGGCGGTTTCTGCCGTAGTTTCCTTTGCCGGTTCAGTAATGATCTCTACCAGCTGCTTTTTCCTGCCGGTAATAACATTAAACATCGATCTGGCATTACTTACAGTATGGAGTAGGATCGGAGCCCATACCGTGCCCGTTATATACATGGATAATGCGTATACAAAAGAATCTCCCATAATATAGAAAAGCATATCTTTATCCGGTACTCTCTCCTGGTCTACATGTTTCTTAGCAAACCACCAGGAACTCGCAAGACCCGTAATAAGTAATGCAGGTATCTCTCCTATATACGGCGTAAGCAGCGTAAACGGCAGATAGAATGTCACTCCCCTGTGATATATCTCTTCCCAGACAGGCGTGACAATGACCCTTATCCTCATCCATACGGAATCTAGCATTTCTCTGCGTATTTCAGGTTGATAAACAGTGAGTTTTTCTCCAGCTATGGCAGGTTTACGATTCAATATGTAGTTTATATATACATTCTGCCAAACCAGAACAATGATATAGAACAATGGGAACAAGAGTATTTTATAATCATATTCAAGTATACCGGGAGCTATGACATAAGCAAGCATAAGAGCAGCCCCGCTCTTTATACCAACACCTAAACTACCCACAAAAGACATCTCTCTTTTGCTGTTTATATAATTTCTAAATACATTCTTAAGCAGGTTTTCTTCTCCGAAGACCTTCCTCTGGATACCAAGGTATATATCCCTGTGGTCTTCATAATCCTTTTCGCCAAAAACAGCTGAATATGCTTCGTGAAAAAGTATCTCGTCAAGATACTTCTGATACGTAGAATCGGTTATAAAATCTCTTGCTATGGCTATTTCGGCGGAATTCGCGTATGCGAGCATGTAATCTTCCCTGCCCTTTACTACCGCGTCAAATGCTACTATATCACCCCGCGCAAAATATTCTTCCAGCCTGGCAAGTACAAGCTGCATCTTTTCATCACCCGCAAGTCCGGCACGGTCTATCTTTTCCTTCAATTCGTCCAGTTTTCTCCGGATAAGCATTTCTCCTGCACTGTTCAGTTTGACCGTTTCTACCTTTCCTGCTTCTTCAAGCGATCTGCCTTTACCTATAGCGCCGCCGACAGCAAGTACAGGAACCGCTTTAGCTTCCAATGCCCTGTAAATATCTTTCAGTTCGGTTTCAAGGGATTCTTTTATATTCTGTAAATATTCTTTTGCAGATAACGGCTTGTTTTTTATAGCTCTTTTTTCTTTGCTCGGCAGTGTTGTATCAGGTGAATCTGTGATATCAGTACTGTCTCTGGATTCATAACCCCTCATCCTGATACCCTCGGGGCCTATAAGCGCATAGGCGCCCTGTCTGTCAAATTTTTCAGACATACCTTTATCTACTCCGAAATGCGCGTATTTCTTATCTTTGACCATAAAAGGAAGGTTAAGTTTTATCAGCGTATTGTGACCGGTAAACCAGTGTAGGACACCCAGTCTGGACTGTATATCGGCTATACCTATTTTCTTTATATAATAGTTTACGTGGTTGGGCTTGATCTTTATTATCTTATCCGCATACCAGGAATATACCCTGTCGAGCGCCGGCCATCTTTCCCTGAGACTCCTGCCCGGAGCTCTAAGATCGGATGATATGATATCAAACCCTTTAAATAGATTTTTCCCTTTATATTCTTTGCCTTTATATTCAACAATTATATCTGCTCTGTTTTTTCCTGCGGTCTGGACAGGGAACCAGCTGTGTGTTACCAGGTTACCGTAGATATCTTTAGAATACAGGCTAAAATTCCGGCGGGTATATTCTGACATGGCCTGCAAGGTATGGCTTCTCAGATAGTTTGCCTGGGTGACTTTTTCGCCTTTAAACTCTCTCCGGTCTTTATTTATCAGTTCGATATCGGTATCCGGATCTTCGATCATACTGTTAAGTTCTTTAATAACGGATTCTCCCCATCCCTCATGGCTTGACCAGTCTTTGAACCACCATTCGGTAGATTCGTAGGCCTGTGTGTTTATCGATTCGAATACCCTGTACCACCACTGTTCTTTTCCGCCGGACTTTTTGTCTTTTACCGCAATATCCCGTCTTTTTTCAACTATCCCGGCAAGCTGTCCGGCAAGAGCCACTGCACCGTCCCAGGCATCCAGCTCGGTATTATCAGAGATCCAGATGCCCCGTCGGGCCTCCCTGCCTTTCATCAGTTCGCTGTGTATCCTGTGCCACCACTCGGGGGATGTCTTACCTACACCGTTTAATCCGACAAACGGTGACGGAACCTTTATCCTTTCGAAATTTCCAAGAAATTCTTCCCATATATCCTTCTGCTGGCCTGTCCAGCGTTTTTTATGTTTATTATGGAGTCTTATATATTCTTTTCTGATATCTCCTATTTTTCCGTCGAGTACTTCCTCCTGGAACCTGTTCTGTTCATCATTGTATTCAGCCAGTCGGGCCGCCCACCATAACATGTTTTCGCGTTCCGCTTCTTCTCCCGCATAATTCTCAGTATTTCTGTTTCTTCTAACCAGTTCTTCTGCTACACTGTCGCCGTGGAAATCAAAACCTTTATACCACGGCAGATGCCCGCCTTCCATATTACCGTGCACCAGGAGACAATGGTTGCCCGGCACATAATCGACCTTCTCTTTTCCCGCTTCGTCCAGTTCCATGGCAAGCAGAGTGCACTTTATACCGTGAGCGCCCCTGTCAATATAATCACCATTTAAAATTATCTTTGCGTTTATATCATCGAACGATACTCCCTGTTCTTCCAGCTGTTCTGCCAGCGGCACCACCCCGTATTCGATCATCACTTTTTTGCCCGTGAGCTTGGACAGCGCGTCACTCAAAAGCGAATTAAACCTGTCGATATCTCCGTGAAAATCCGATATAACCACGGTCTTGGGCAGATTACCTGTACCCGGTTCAGCCAGTTCTTTGTCTATCTCTCTACGCAGTTCATTGATCTGGGCAATACGTCTCGCTTCAAAAAAGATACTATAGATAAAAGGATCAGTAGAGCTCCAGTTTTCTTCCATGACATTATCTATCATTTCACGTATACCAGGAGTCTCTATCCTGAGATATTTATCGCTTATCCTGCCGACCGTCTTGTCTATCGGCACGTTTTTACTTATACGGTCATATATGAAAGGGCCGATCGTACTGTTATAGAACGCGGCAGAATCAGCTTCAGATAATGCCAGTAAAGCCTTGTAATAGTGGCTGTCTTCCGATACCCGTGCTAACATTTCCGTTCCGGCAAGACTTACAGTACCTAATCCGGCGTCATGATGTTCGATCAGAAACATCATATCTTTTCTCACTTCTTCCGGTATAATTCCTTGAAGCAGATAATCAGCATAGCGGGCACTGTTACGCGGGTGCAATAGTTTTTTTCTTACCTCTTCATCGAGATTGTTGTCAGATAAATACGGCATCCTTGCAGCAGGGAGATACCTCTCTATATCATGAAAAAGAGCCGCAAGTATAAGCGCCATATCCGCATCAGGTTTGATCTTAAGAAGCCAATCCAGTACTTCTTTATAATGTCGGCGGTCTGTCAATTCAGTATAGGCATCTTCTGGGTCTATAGTATCGTATATGAATTCTGCGAGTTTAAATGCCGCATCCAGCCTGCTTTCAGCAGTCTTAACGCCGTACTGCTGCATCCGGTTCAATATAGCCTCTTTCTCTGTCTTAATTACAGCAGGCAACAATATCTTGCCGGTATTTGTCCTGTAGAGAAGTTCTGCCGCTTCTTTTTCACCTTCTGTCAGTTCATCGTATTTTCTGCCCTGGGCTTTCGTATTGTACCAGGCTATCGCTTTATCCAATTCAAGCACTTCTTTGCCTTTTGTGTACTTTGCAGTTATCCCTATCAGTTCTTCTTCTATCCTATCAAGCCCCTGGTAACTCAAGGCGGGGAACTGGATAATAAAGGATTTTATATCCCTTATCTTTTTCTCCTGTTCGATACGCGTAATATCTTCTTCGCCGATATCTCTGATATTTCCCCAGTTTTCCCTGGCTTTAACCATCATAATTTTAACATCTTCAGCATTTTCCAGTATCCGGTTCTGATAGTAACGGAAGAGCCACAGTTTCAGAGCCAGCCCCCTGACACCCATCCTGCTTATAAGGTATATATCCGCCTGCTGTTCTTCCCAGCGCAGGCTGTCATCAGCTGTCAATCCTTCCCTCTTGAACACCTTTTCAATATCCCAGGCATTAATAGCCGTGTGATGGCCTTTTTCGTGCAGTACACCGGCTTCTATGATATTCTCCCCGAGTTGAGGTGAGACTTTTAATATTGAATTCATCAATTCTACATATTCATCATCTATTTCCAGTATCTTGTTTTTATGAACAGACATGAAATTATCCATCCTGCTGAGTATCATCCGGCCAAATCCGTGTTTACTTGCTATCTCTTTTATTTTTTTGAGCGTCTCGAAATACTCTGCGGTCTTTACCGAAAGCGGTACTGTTTTGCCCGGTTTTTCGGACAATTCTATTACGTCGAGCCCTTCTATCTCGTCAAGCTCTATGATCCCGAGCATCGCTCTCGGTCTTTCCTGTTCCGCTTCAGGTTGCACTATAACCGTCCGCGCACCTTTTTCTTCTACATATACTGTTATCCAGCCGGGTATGTTCACACCATACTCTTCAGCAACTTTAATAAACGTATCATAATCTTTCCCGGAATAGAATGTTATTTCATTTAATGCTTCAGCAGGCAGTTCTGCTACTCCCTTTAACCGGCCTTCATCTGAGCGTTCGACATTCATTACATATTTTTTCTTTATACCTATAACCGCACCTAACGGACCTTTGTTAGCAACAGTCAGCGGTGAAAGATCATCTAATGTATTTATGCCTTCAGGTATATACGCCGAGTATTCTTCATCCCTCATAGCCTCACTTGCCCGGGCGGCGACATCTTTTTCGGTGAGCATCCTGTAACCCATATACTCGCGCTCATGCTCTCTCCATCTTTCAGCAGTCTCACGGCTTGTTGTTACGAATATCCCTTCCTCCACACCGCCCATAGCTTCATAAGTATTCTGCCGGCCGATACCTTTCTGTACCAGTTTCCCGTCTTTAAGGATCTCAAGGAGGTAGCTTGTTCCCTGCCAGTAGACAGATTCTTCAGGCCCAATACGCTTGAAGTTATATATATCTTTAAGGTGTTCAAGTTTTTTTGAATACTCGATCTCTACTATACTGTAAGCATCGACAGATGATTCATAAGCAACTTTTAAACTGAAATCTATCTTATCAGGACCGTTCATAAGCCTGCACGCCTCTTCCAGTTCTTTTGTATCCTGTTCAGATACAGGGAATTCCGGGATATCAACTATACTGCGCCCCGGCTGGCTGGCATTTATTAATTTGGCTATCTTGGGCCACTTCGCCCCTTCTTCATCCAGTCTCCGGTAATACCAGTCCTTAAATCCTGTCCACCATATCTCAAGGAACTCTTCACGTGTTGCAATACCTCCAATAAAGAACTTGACGGTGTTTTCTCTCATATCCAGTTCATATGGTTTGTCACCTTCAGGAGATTCATTTATAAACTCTGATTCGAACGGCAAGCTGTAATATCCCAGTCTCATAAGATAAGATACCTGTTCATGCTGTATCTGTTCAAAATCGATCTCTTTTGATATTGCTCTCGGTCTCTCTTTTTTTACAGCTTTAACTTTAGCGGCAACTCGTTTTTTTGCCTCGATCTCTACAGAGAAATCTTCTCTGAGTATCTCCATCGCCTCTTCTGCTGAATCCACTATTCTAAGAATTGATTCCTTCTCATGCCGCTGGGTATCGTCACTGACAGCTATTGTCGGCGGATCATATGACTGCATTGTCTTGAATATGGTGTCTTTTATTGGTTCCCAGAAATCTTTGCCGATAAGTATTATGGGCCTCTTGGGGAACTTTTTCGTCTGCATACTGCAGAGTATGCCGAAAAGGTGCATCATTGTCTGCCGGCCGCCGGGAGCTACTACAATCGCCTGGGAGTTCTTTGAAAGAAGCAGTTGATGATTAGTATTTCCGGAGATTACTACATTGTTTTCTATTGTTTTTTCATTTTCAGTCTTATTTTCATACTTATCCATTGTGAGCGTAGACTGTATCATACTCATATCTTTGCGGTCTGTGGATTCGACGATCTTATCCAGGAGCGTTCCCCGGCTGCCTATACGTACCGGAACTCCCTCAGATATGATTTTGTCTTTGAGTTCCCCTACTGCATCAAGAGCATCAGCATCGTTTATTATATGCGGTTCCCCCATGAATGTCACACTCGTATCCATACTGCTCAGTTTACGAAGACCAGTATTCAGCTGCTCGTTAATGGCATTGAGCCTGTTTTCATCCATATCGATCGGTATGAAGTTCTTTGAAGCCTTTTTCATGAGTTCTACGGCCTCTTCAGGAGTATCCGCATAAAGCGGTTCGGGTATGTCTTTTGCTGATATACCGGATTTTCTCCAGCTCTCATAGAAAGAATCTACTATCGGTTTCCAAAAACTCTTATTCATAAAAACTACGGGGACCTGGTAATACCATACAGCAAAGAACTCCTCAAGTGTTCCGAGACCGCCGACTTTTATATAAACACCTTTTGCATTTTCGTAAAGACCCTGTTTCCGCGGCAGGAAATAACTGCATGCATGGCAATCTTCTATATATGGGTTTACTTCCTGCTCCCACGGGACTACTATATTGAAACCCTGGGTGATCAGGTCTTTTGGAAGTTCACCTTCATATTCGTTCTTTGCCATTATAAAACCTTGAGGCGCACCTTCCATAGCCGCCCCGGGACCTGCCCCTGTCCGGAGAGGCTCCCGCTCGAGGAAAATAAGTCTTCCCAGTTTTTTACCTTCTTCATAGTCTTTAGTACCCGGTTGTGTCCGAGCTGAACCGAATACGACATAAGCAGGCGCCCAGCCGCTATGCGCTTCGTATACTTTCCTGCGCTCCATCGCCAGAACCTGTGAAACCGAAACAGCATCCTGTTCTGTCAGACGGGTCTCTTCACGTTTAAGGGTTTTTAGTACTTCGGCTATCTTCTCAAGAGATTTCCTTCCTATGCCTTTTACTCCCTTAAGTATTTCTTTCAGTTCCGCCATAGTATCAATCATTGAATAGTTCTCTGTAACTATTCGGACTATTTCATCCCTGTTCCTTAATCCCTTTATATCTTCCAGGTACAGGGTAACCTTTCTTGCCATCGCTTCAGCTTCAGTCATCGTATCCAGAGATATCTGCGCGCTCTTTTTCAGGAACGAGTAGTCTTCTACCACCTGTATCTCGACCTGGTTCTTACGGGATTCCTCGAGTATAGTTGTCAGGCCTTCCAGGTCATCAATTTCAAGGAACGGATTTGAAAGAGTTTTTACCTTTGCCGGGATCCACTTCAATGACCCGTTAATAAACCTTTCGACTTCAAGGCTGTTCCAGTCTATGCGGTCAATATACAGTGACCTTATGCCTTTGTCATCCGGTTTCCTTTCGATCGGTTCGCCGCTGATAAGCTTTTCTTCAGCCGTATATGTCACAACTCTTATGTAGTATCTTTCCGATTTTTTGTTCCGTATGAGTCTCTGAATACCGGGCACCTTAAAAGCCTCTTTCAGTGTTCTTTCTTTGGAATCGTGGTATTTGATCCTTATCTTTTCCCCTGTCAGAGCCTGGAGGATATCACCGTCATTCCTCACCATCGACAGGAAGATGATCCTGGCATCAGGCCTATCTGTGCTCGAATACCATTCTTTAAGAGTCATCACATGCGGTACCCGGTTACTGCCATACTTTCTCTTCATCTCGGTTAACGCAAACTCTTTCTGAGCATCGGTCAGAGTAACTACCAGCGTATTATCAGGCGTTATCATGGTGCCGAAGAAACCGGCAGTATAATAGGATTCTATTTTATTCATGATACCTGTTATTTCTGCCGGATTGATATAACCGCCTTCTTTTTTTATCTCCCTGAAAACCTTCTGCTGTATGAGTACAGAATAAAAATCAGCCCTGCTTGTCAGCATTGAGGCCTTTATATCCAGTCCGGGATCGTTTACCCTTAATATCTCGGCACGGAGGATAAGCGATGTTTCAGGATTGTACCTTACGGTTGTGGCAGTAATGGGTATCCAGCGTCTTCTATCGGAAAACTGCCTGTTATACTTCTCTATAGCCTCTACACGGCTTAACAGAGTCTCCGGCAATATACGCTGAAGCGTCTTTGTCGGATTCAAAGGCAGCGGCAGAATATCCGGCATATTGCTAAACCTGTCGTTTATGCTTCTTATCGCTTTCTTAAATTCTTCAAGTCTTCTCTGTTTTATCTTTTCGGACAGTATCTCTTCGGTAACAATCCATTTTTTGCCGTCCCATACAGGATATTTCCATTTATTATTCTTTTCATCCCATATTCTTATCCGAGACCGGGCAATGTGGGCTCTATCCAGTATAAGCGGCAAACTCTTGACGTTCTTTGCCGGCCAGTTCCTGCCTTTCAACCCGTTTACCATCAATACAGTATCGCCGGATTTCCCTGTTCCTATTCTATTGGCTACTGCCTCGAATTCTTCCGGCGCTCCTGCTAACGGGCCGACATCTTTTTTATCTGCTGAATAACCGCGTATGGTAAATCTTTTCTCTCCTGAAGCAATCAATTCAAAAAGTTGTATTACCTCTTCTTTTAAACGTCCTTTAAAAGGATAATGCGTGGTAAATCTTGAAGTGAAATCATGAATTCTGCCTGCAAGTTCAGTATCCCATTTTATCTCTTTCTTCAAGGCGATCTTATTGGCAGCAAACTCTATTGCTTCATGGGACAATACCAGGGCAAGTGATGCCGACGGAAGGTCTTCGAATATTTTCCTGCTGATATAAATTGTATTGCGTTCTATATCGGCAGTCGCTACAAACCCGGGTGGCGCCCTTTCGTTATCAGTATTTACAAGTACCAGGTTGGGAATGTTTATTGCACTCTGTACTTTTATCATCCCGAATTTAACAGGAAGTTTCAGCATACCCGATATTATCAGTTTCTTTGCCTCCTGCGATCTTTTTTCGTATTCTTCTTTTCCCTTATCCCAGTACCCGGCTTCCTGTTTTGCAACTTTGCCTTTTCCATGCTGGATTATAAACCCTTCACCGTTTTTTCGCGCCCACTCTATAAACGCCCTGTCCTGTTTAGCCTCATAGGGACTTACCCTTTTTGTCGCAGAAACTCCCGCTTCTACAACTGACTGCTTTTCATATTCTTCGGCCATATCCTTTAATTCCTGTTCTATCCTGTCGAGGGCTTTGTAATTGAGTGCCGGAAAATAATTAAGGAAAGACTCGATCTTTAACAATACCCTTCTTTTATCTGCAAAAGAAAGATCTTTTTCGTGCACAGCCTTTATCAGATCCCAGTTACTTTTTTCCAGGCCCATAAATACTTCCACGTCTTTTACACTTTTCAGTATGTTCTCGTAATAAAAATACTCAGTAAACCACAATCTGACCGCATAACCTCTTATCCCCGCCTCGCTGATAAGATATATGTCAGCCTGCTGTTCCTCCCAGAAACTTTCTTCCATCATGCCCAATAAACCCATACCGGCCATCTTCTCCGATATCTCCCAGTAACTCATACCAACATGGTGTCCCTTTTCATGGATCAATAAATCCCTGATTATCTCTTCAGCAAATTCCGGCGACATCTCTGAAATTGCAGCTACCTTTTCAACGAACTCATCCCCTATCGTCAGAGTAAAGTCTTTACTTATCGTTAAAGGATACTTTATCTTCTCTAGTTCCATGCTCTGGAAACCAATATCATTTGCAGTCTTTTTGACTTTTTTCAAGGTTTCAAGATAGACATCGCTTTTTCTTGAAAGATCCAACTCTTTTGATACCCGTATCTCTTTGAATTCGATAAGTTCCCTGATATTGAAAGCTTTATTGAATGCTGAAGCCATAATAACACCTTGTTCAGCCTCCTGCCCGTTAAAATTATTTTCTATTGATACCCTGTCAAGATAATCAGTATCTATGGCATCATACGAGCCGAAAACAAAATAGACATTTTTAAGACGGTTCCTGTTGGCCTCTTTCAGTACCCACTTGATCTCGTTTGTGGTAACGCTCTCATGTGTATCGATATTCTCGTCCGCTACGAAGAATACTACCGGTTCACCTGTTCTTGTAAGTTCATCTACAAAATCCTCCGAAACATGAGACGATAGTTTCAGATCATGCTCGGCTCTCATAAAATCCTTTAATCCGAATATGGTCGACAGTGCCCAGTATATTCCGTGTTTTTCTCTCATTCCCAGTGCATATCCGAAAGTACTGCTCGGCGACAGTTCTTCAGTTTTTTCACTGGTCCTTGAACTTTCATAGATATCCCTGTCCACTTCTCCGGTTACACGCATACCTTCTATTTCACCGCGCGATACTGCAGTGAAAAAGTCTGCTATGGTATATACTCCTGCAGAACTTTTTTTCAGTTTAGATAGGCTTATGTAACGAGAAACCCCGGCTTTTTTCATTTCTTTCTCAAGGTTAGTCTCTTTTATTGAATCAGCTATAAGGTGGGAATCTGGTTTATCATATTCAATTTCAGGAGTGGGTTCAGCTGCGGCTTCCGGCTCTGCAGGCAGAGGGGTAGAAGCCAGCCCTTTTATTACCGCCGGTAGTTCGGGAAATTTTACTCTTTCGGCATATTTCGGGTCTTTCTGATCGGCGATCCTGTAGCGCCAGTTGTACCTGACGAGCTCGGCGCCTGTGAGATTGGGGTTATTTATCCGGTAATGGTCCCCCACTTCTTCGCCCACGGTAAGATATATCATTGATGTCTTCATGCCGAAAAGCTTTTTGAGCCAGGCAGTGTAATTCTCGATATTCCAGCCGTTATACATGTGTTCGTCGCCTATTCTCGGTGAATCATGCGAAGTAAGACTCGCCATCACACGCCCGCCGGCCTCCGGCCACCATTTCACTTCCGCCATCTGATGCAGGCCCAGTTCTTTTATCTTGTTTCCGACCTCGAAAGGCGCGCCGAGCTGTTCCACTATGGGCAGCTTGTCCCTCACAGAATATATCTTCTTTATCTCTTTCAGCAGCCGGTCCCCGGCAAGATATTCATCGCCGCTCATCAGTTCCTCTTTTCCAACCCATCCGTAAGCCATGTGACCAGCGTCTATCCTGCCGCCATCAAAACCCAGTACATCCAGCTTGAACTCGTGCTGTTTCAGTATGAGGTCGAAAGGCCGTTCCGAGGATGCGAGCCCGGTATAACTGTATTGCGCAAGCGAACCCCATGAGTGCGGAGCACCAAAAGCTATGACGCCTGGACTCTTATCAAGACTCTGGAAATATCCGCTATTATCTCTTGCGCTCGCCCAGACTTCTGCACTGTCCTTCCCCATGAAATACGGGGCATCATAGAAAACCCGGCCGCCCGCATGATGTATATCCCTGACGGCTTCGTCCCATTGTCCGAAGGCGACGTACTGCATAAATCTGTAGAATCCAATCATATCCGAGTAAACGGAATACACACTCTCAAAATTCTTACCGAACTTACTGCTCATTTCGGATATGAGATTCCCGAGTTCCGCCTCGAGTTCGAGTGTATCACCATGCCCCGAAGATATCATATTTTCTATACGGTACCGGGTGAGGACCGCGTTTACTATCTCACTGTTCCAAGTCCACCACGAATCTTTGAAAGTATTCGTAAAGGCCATAAAACTGGCGTAATCATCGAGCCACCAGGAGTGTTCCTGTGCAAAATCATCGATTTTTCTCCTGAGCTTCATATGCGCGGGCTTTTCGCTCTGGTTCAATATTGAATACAGTTTTCTGGCATATACTGTTTCCGCCAGTTCCAGTTTTTCGTAATCAACAAAATCATTATTGTATTCAGGGAGGGAACTGAAATCATTTTCAAAATTATCAGAAGCCACCTTGTTCCAGTTGATGAAGAGTTCATTCAGCGCGTAACTGCTTGCAGCGCTGTACGGGCTGTGCGCCGCGTCCCGTGTGGGATTGACAGGCAGAAGCTGCAGTGTGTTGATGCCGATTTTTTCCCTGTATTCCCTGAAGGTATCTGCAAGGTCGGTGAATTTACCTATCCCGAAATCTCTCCCCGCTTTCTGTCTGAGAGAGAAAACAGGCACTTGGAGAGCGAATATCCTCCTTATTTTAGAAACAGGAGGATCGACATAGAGCCTGATGTTTCCCGCAGGGCCGGCCACATAGGTCCACGTAACCCCCTTATCAACCGAGAACCGCACCGTATATTCGTAATCGCCGGCGAGCCTGGGCTTGAGTATCCCCTTGAACCTGTATCCCTCACCATCCGAGCGGTCGTACCTCATGTTTATCGCGCGCCATCTCTTCTTCGCGGGAGCATTCTCCCTGTCGAGGTTTGTCCATATCTCCGCCCTGATATCCGCAGGATCTATATCACCGCTGACAACAACAGCAGCGTAAACATTCATCTTTTTTAGGGCATTGGTATATATTTTGCTACCGAGGTCTGGCTCAGCCCAGCCGGCGTTCACTATCTCAGCAGGCGGCGCGCGCGCCGGCGGTAAAACCTTGAACGGGTCTGAAGATTCAACTCCCATCTCCGATGCGAGCTTCCTTACTTCGGCATAAGCCCTGAGTATCTCGCTCACTCCCCACGCCTGTGCGTCGCACCCGCGCGGAGTATGCGGCGCATCACCGTCCATTATCTCGGATATGCTGCCAACGCCCGCTTCCCTCAGCTGCTTCTTAACAGGTTCAAGGTACCCCAGCGCTCTGCTCACAGCCTGCGCGGAATTATTGTTCGCTTTCAGGTAGGCCAGGATAAACTGGCCGTAGGGCCAGGTCCACGCGGTACCGTTATGATAAGCGGGTTTACGCTGTGTATCCTCATCTCCCTCGTACCGTCCGCTGTAGGGATCGAACGGGTCTTTGAGGTGCGCTATCCCGCGCAGCGGCACATTGATCTTTTCGTCGGCGAGGCTCCTGAGGGCGCCGGGTATCACAAGTTTTGAAGCAACGGTATCCATCACCTTCCTGGCCTTGCCGGCACTAAGCATACCGTAGAGCACCGCCGTTACCTGGTTGGAGCGTATTGAACCATCCGGTATCCCGTCGTAGGCGCCCTGACCGGGCCTCGCGAGGATGCAGTCATTGAGGTAGCCTCTCCTGTTCCAGAAAAGCTCGTTGAAACTCTTTTCTATCTTACCTGCCAGAGATGGATCGGCGATACCGAGGGAGGACAGGTATTCCACAGCATTATGCCAGAGAGCCTGTATCTCCACGGGATACCCTTCCCTGGGCGTTCCTGCTGGAAAGTTCGTGTCCATCCATGTGAAGTGCGACGGTGAGAATACAAGGCCGGATTCGGTATCCATAACGATTCCGTTCGGAGTTCCTATCCTGTAATTCGTGTATATTGATTTCAATATGTCCCTGAGCGTCCTGCCCTCGACTACCTCCAAATCCACTATACTCTTGTCCCCCGTAGTCTCTATATACTGCTTTACTGCCTCTATGAACCACAGCGGCGCATCAGAAGTGTCCCTGTCGGAGGCGTCTTTACCCCTGATTATATTCGGGAGCGTCCCCTTGTCTTCGAATATGGCGAACTGGATGAGTATATCCCTGACCTCTTCAGTCCTGCCGGCGCTCAGCATCCCGAGCGCGACTATCAATGTGTCGCGGCCCCAGTCGAGGAACCACGGGTAACCGGCTATTACTGTCTTGTGACTATCCCTGTCAACAATGAACTTATCTAACGAAAGCGCCATTATCCGGGCGAAAGGATCTTCCTGTAACCTTTCAGGCAATTTTTTTATTACCTTCTTCTGTTCTTCCAGCTCTTTGTTGAACAAGCCCTCTATATTCTCATCTTCGTATAAATATTCCCTGCCTTTCGGTTCCTCAGTAGAAGCAACCCAGCTTACAGTTTCCCCTTCAGTCAGAATCATTTCAAAATATCCGGGACTCAAAGCATCAGACTTTGTTTCCATTCCCCTAACTCCTTCTATCGAGTGTTCAATATTATAATGCCACTGAGGATCCTTATGATATTTCCCGCGACCGGAGATAATAGTTATCCCTTTGAATGGATACCAGTCACCCGTATTAAACCACAACCCATCCAATCCTTTTTTTAATAAATCCCCCTCTATCCTGCCTGTCTTATCAAACCACAGTCCGTCTTTTCCTTTGGTTACATTATGAAAATCTCTCCATTCCAAATGATGCCGGACATTTAATTTAACACTGCCTTCACATTTCAGTAAATGGTACCGCGCAATTACTGTGTTCTCTCCCTTTACAAGCTGAAGAGTTTTTTCGATAAGAATTCCTTCTACTTCATACTTCCATGTCGGAAGCGGATATGCTTCAAAACTAACCATGTTTTCAGCATCAAGCGGATAAGACACCCCATTGATAACAACATTTTCATAAGACCCTTTCACCAGAACCTTTCTGTCCTCTGGAACATCTGGATTTATATTGGCTGCTAAAAGAGCATCATACTTGGAATAGTATTTACCGGGTTGTATAGCCGTTCTTAGCATTGCACCTTTTCCATTTGCAAGTGTTATTGTTCTTTCCGCTCCGAACTCTCCTTTTGATAATACAAGGTCTTTTTCACTTATTTTCTGTTTATCAATTCTTATTGCGTCTTCAGCAAACTCGAATAGTTTTTGCTGAATAGGATTATCTTTTACGGCTTCGTGGTAGGCTTCGTAGGAAGGATATGTTTTGCTTACTACTACTTCTTTATACTCCCCGATCTCATGTTCAACAAGACTCTTGAGGAGTTCATCTGTTTCCGGCGGGCTCCTTCCGGCGAGGCCTTCTAAGAATTTTGCATGGACAAGAAGTGTCACCTCTTTTGTAACCTCGTTCACTTCCAGTGTTGCAAGCGACCAGACGTCTTCTGTTATCAGATCAGGGTTAGCGCTTACTTCTACGGATGGTGTATACCCTGCCATGATATGGTTTAACATGTTTTCAAGCTTTTCAGTATATTCTGTTTCATCATAAGGCAGTTCTTTTCGTTTTATTATCTTCTGCCGGTAGATGTCTATTAACGCTTTAGAGACATCTACTGCTGATCTAACGGGGAGTGTAACAGGAGTCAAAAGCAGTTCCACCTCCTTACCCAGAGAAATGATCTTTTTTTCTTCCGCAACACCAACGAGCTCTTTTTGCAATTCACGCGCTTCTTCGGCTTTTTCCAAATCACTGATCCATTGTTCTATGTCTTTCAGTTCATCTTCGACAAATGTTATTTTCACAGGTTTCCTATATCTGCCGAAAAGCGTGTCCGGCTGTTGATCCGCTTTTTCATAATCGACAATACCCTGACTGTCTAAAAGGAATTTCTTCAGGCCCGATCTGTACTCCAGATCCTTAAGATACCTGTCATGCGCTGCAGTATCTTGTTCAGGCTCTTCATCGAGGAACTGCATACCTATATCCAGGAAGAAGATCACTCCGTCAATCTTCAATCCTGATTCACCGGCATGCCGGGCAGCACTTTTTTCAAGAACCCGCCAGTTATCATCTTCAGTGTATGTCCTCATCTTGTATTCCACTTTATCTTCGCGGACTTCCGCTATCTCGATCTTCTGACGGCTGGATTTACATTCCACTATAAACACTTTGCCGGTTTTCTTGTGTCTTACTACCATGTCGAGTTCAGTAAGATATTCCCCGTTCTTATACGCGTCCCGGCCCGCTTCCAGTATTTCAAAACCTGCATCACTGAAAAGTTTTATAGCATCAAGTTCGAGCTTTAAGCCCACATACCTTGAATAAAGAGTACCTGTTATTATCTCGGTGAGCCGTTTGTGTTCATTAAATTCATGCACGAGGTCTATCCACGGTTTTTGAGAATATTCAAGCATATCCGTTTCTATATCTTCGCTATACCTGATCTCTATAACATCATCCAGCCGGGCCTTATTATTCTCAACATATTCCCTGAATTCACTTATTCCCCGGGTATCTATGACTATTATGGCTTTATCGAATTGACCTATTGTCTTTGGTACCTTTCCGCCTTTCCCGTAGTTCTCGTTCAGATCGTCCATAAGACCGGCCAGTCTTTTTATGCCTTCATTGACAATAGACTCATGCTGCTGTTCTTCTGTAGCTGTTTTGTCCGGAGGATGATAGAATACCTGGTGCGTGCTGACCAGAGCGCGTTTTTTTCTGCCTTTATCATCTGGATCACTGTAGTTATCTATCACAGCATCCACCCATTCAAGACTCCAGTCTATACTTTCATTGGATTTGGCTACAGTCTCACTCTTTACCTGTCCGGTTTTTATGGCAAAAGCGATTGAAAGCAGTTTTGCTCTCAACTCTGCATATGTGTCGTTCATTATATCGACCGTGTCGCTTAAAGACTCGTCAGTGTATCCGTATTCGTCTTTCAAAAGCTTAACAAGTTTATCAATATCCCTTCTTAACCAGGCGGCTTTTTTCCTCAATACCGTATAGATCAGATCACCTTCTGGTTTCAGGATATCCGACGGCTCTTCATAGGAAGCCTCCGGTAACGGTTCTACTCTGCTTAAACCGAATTTTGTATGATAATGGATACCTGTCGCAACATTTATTACGGGTCTCTTATGATACCTGAACACAAGGGCTTCTTTACTGCTCAAGACGGACGGCTGAGCGAGGATTATGCCTATAGGCTGTTTCTGTTTCCTCAGTTCCGGGATAAATTTTACAAGCTCTCTATACTTTGATTTCTTTACTTTTTTCGTAGGATCTTTCATCAGGTACCCGGGGTCTTCAATATATCTGAGCATGAGTTCCTGTTTATCCAATTGCTGCATCACATCCCGGTAAGTTGCCCTTTCTATCCAGTTTTTGGATTCCACTGAAAAGAGCCTGCCTTCTTTATCAGCTACAATGCTGTCCAGCTCAGTTAAATATGCTAGACCACCGCTCTTGTTTTTATACTGGTAACTGACAGATAGAGCTTTAATAGTATAACCCCGCTCACTTTCCAGATACAGATCAGATAACAGCTCACCGGTTGTTCCCGCTACTTTATGCGGATAGATATAGGTACCCGAAACATCAGTGAGGAGATCCCTTAGAGTATTGAGCATTCCAGGTACATTCCGGTAATAAAACAGCAATGCTAACACGGCATCGAAATTACGATACTCTCCGGATCCCATTATCAGCTGGTACAGAGCAAATCCGGCTTCCTTAAGTCCCTTATTAAACCCGACAGCTTTGGGTTCTATTTTTGTATTTGAATACATATTTTTTATCAGCCCCTCTATCATCAGCAGGAATATCTTCTTGTATTCAGCCGGAACTTTTCTATAGTATTCATCAACATATTTCATGAATTTTTTAGGAATATCGGGCTGTACAGCATCTTTGGCTGATTTCGCGGATCTTATCAGCGCATCCAGTTTCCTGCCTAACGGAGTACCGGAGAGATCGGGCATGATTTCTTCCGATATAAAACTGTCTATATATCTTCTAAAACGCGGCTGGAGCGGGTTCTCTATATTATCCGGTTCATATACACCCAGTTCCGTCCATTTAAAGATCGTTCTCTGTATATTCTTATATACGTTTCTATGCGCTTCAAGGTCTGTTTCCGGGTATGTCGCTGAAAAGGCCTCGTGGAAAAGTATCTCGTCAAACAATTCCATAAACTCGGCTCTTCTTATAAAATTGCGGCCTATAACTATACTATCATCGAGGGCATAAGCAAGCAGGTAATCGTTTTTGCCTTTTATTACAGGATTAAAAGCAACTATTTTGTCCTGTTCGTAATAATCCAGCAATGTTCTATGTGCAGGCAAAACATTGAACAATATTGTTTTCAGGATTGTTGATTTTTCTTCAGGAAGGATGGCAATAAGTGATTGGGTGGTTTCATTTTTCGGATCGATCAGTTCTTCGATCAGTCTGATAGCCTGTTCATCAAGTTTCCCGCGCGCAAAATAGGATTCAAGTTTATCCAGCACATAGAATGCATTATCCGACTGTTCTGCAGGCACATCTCCCAGTAGTGCGAACACTGCATCCAGGGTCTTCTTTTCGAAATTCTTTATACTGCTGTAAATAAAAGCTTTTTCAGTCTCATTGAAAGAAGAAGTTTTCTGAAGGGCGGCACTGTCGCGCGAAGAGCCATCCCCTATCGCACCTTTAACACCGATAATTCCAGCCTTTACCGTTTCGGCCTTTTTGCGGCGCGCTGCTTCGCGGCTCACAGACATAAGCTCTTCGGCAGTAACTCCTTTAGGCAATCTTTTCAAATCTTTTTCGATCGTACTTTTTATGAGAGGAAAGTACTTATGTGAAGTTATGAAATGGTCTGAAGCGATAAAGCCTTCTGTATGCACATAGACATATGGAAGGTCTTCGAATGAGAGAGGCCGTCTGACAGCCCGCTTTATCATTGCGAGATCCGTGCTTGGTACTGACTGACAAAGGAGTATTTCTACACGGTCAGTCCGGTTCATGTCTTTCAGTTCGGGAACGTATTTTAGCCACGCTTTGTAAGGACCACTGTGGTTTTCGAGTTTCGTGAGTATTCTGTCATAGCGCTTCATCTGTTTAATAGTTGCTCTGGTATCTAGTGAATAGCGGTTGTTCTTCGCTTCGGCCGCAAAAACCTTTCCATCTTTAACGAGCATCATATCCATCTCTCCGGCCATGATATTCTTAACATATTCCAGGCTGAATGCTCTCAGTTCGTATCCTTTCTCTTCAAGGTATGCCGCGGTCTGAAGTTCCCCGGTCAGACCGGAAATGTGTGTATAGTATGCTTCTGTAAACCGGAATCTTCTTGAATGGCCAAGGCCGAGCAGTACATTCTCAAGACCCGGTACTTCACGGAAATGGTATAACATCGCTACTATTGCATCAATATCTTTTGCATTTTCGTCCGCCATTATGTTTTTTAGATGATGCGAAACGATAGGCAGCCTGTTTTCAAAACGGAATGGCGGCGCCCTTTCGGAAGTTACACTGTAAAAATCACGGTTATTTATTATGCCGTTTATTATAGCTCTAAATGCTGTTTTATACTGCTCCGGTATAGCATCAAAGTCCTGCTCTACGCTTTTCCAGTATTCATATTTAGCAGGTATTTCACTGAAAGAAGAGCCCCTGAGTTCATTTATTATCCTGGAAAATCTTTTCTCGAAAGGCACAACAGTCGACATGCTTCCAGTGACTCTTACATCTACATAGTAGCGGAGAGCGTCTTTCAGCGGATTCTCTTTTCCGAAGATCAGCCTCTGTATGCCTTCATAAACCGATCTGTGAGTCTTGTAATCATGTTCACCGAACAATGCAGAATACCCTTCATGAAAAAGTATTTCGTCGAAATATTCCCTGAATTCCGTAAATTCGGCATCAAAAAAATCCTGTGCCAATACGATCCTGTCACCGGCAACATAAGCCAGTAGATAGTCTTCACGGTTGTTGATAAGGGATTGAACTTTTTCTATTTTTCCGTTTTCAAAATACTCAAGAAGTGTCTTATGGACGGGTATTGCTTTATATAACAGGTTTTCCAGGTTTCCTTTGCGCTTTTGGGGCAGTTTTGACAGTGTGTTTTTTATTATAAAGTTATTGGGATCGGTCAGTTCATTGAAAAACCCGAGCATATCTTCGTCCAGGTCACTGCGGGCAAAATATTCTGTTAATAATTCCAACGTATAATCCGTAAACTTTTTATGCTTCTTTTCAGCTGCTTCAAGTTCCACAAAAACAAGTTCCTGAAGTTGTTTACCCAATTCGGCTATTTTGTCTTCTATTAAGACTTTATCCTGCGTTTCCAGCCGGTTTGTCCGCTGGTATTCTGCCATTTTAAGGGCTTTTCCCTTGCCTATCGCTCCCCGGAGTCCTGTAACAGCCTCTATCGCAGGTAAAGTCACCAGATTCCTGTATGACACCTCTTCTGCAGGCACCTCCCGCAGTTCTTGAGTAACACTCTTCCTGATATTGTCAAAAACCCTGAGTTGAGCCATAAACACCAACATAAGATCCGAACCCTGAAGAAATTCCGCAATTTCAAACTGCTTTTTCTGGACATTCATACCGTGCATCAGATGCAGTTTCGCTACTTCTTCCGCATGTTTCTGAGGATAACCGTATCGCGTAAAATTGTCTATTTCTCTTCTTGTAACTGCCCAGTCTTTATAGTGCATCTGACCGAGAAACTGTATCTGTTCTTTGCTAAGATTGAATTTTTTATTTAATTCCATATCCATTCCGGCTTCAAGCAGTTCGTGAATGAGTATTTCCGGCATAGCGGGATTCTCGGAATCGAACCTCATCTCTATAGCCGGTCTCTTTTGCCACAGATATATGTTCTCTTCAGCCCATGTCTTTTTTCCTTTTTCAAGGCCGTCTTTAAACTCAATACTTATGTCAAAAGCGCTGATGATCTCCTTAAGTTCGTCAAACCTGTATGCCCTGTCTATAGCATCTTTCAGCTGGGGCAGCATTGCCCGATCCATTCTGCGGATATGAAGATCTATTCCTCTGTATCCAATTTTTCTTTTATATAGATTCTTTACCAGTGATATACCGGCCGCCAGCGGAGCTATAGCCGAAAGGACCCAGGTGACAAAATATGCCGGCAACTCATCCAGCCCGGCAAACAGGCCGCCAAGCATATATTCTCTCATGCCTGACGGTTTTAATCCGGCTTTTTCCGCCATTACCGTAGGCTGAAACCGGCTCACATGTACTCTCTCGTGGAGGAGACTGGCCATAATATGTATCCCGGATAACACACTGGTCAACACTGATCCTGCAGCAATGATATGCCCTACATTCAAATATAGCGTACCGTCTATTATGCCTGCAACGGCATAGTTTCCGCTTAAAGATACAAATTCTTCTGTAGACATCAAACGGTAATCATCCTTAAAAAACCTCTTGATCAGTTTAAGCAGGGACGGATCCAGCAAAGCCTCAAGTTCGACAGTTGTATCTCCGGATTTAAAATATCCTTTTTCAAAAAGTTTGACCATATCCCCTGTTTCGGGTTCAACTGCGTATATTCTTTCAATCATATTTTTCAGGTATTCTGTACTGCCATATTTTCCGGCACGCACTGTAGCTATAAGGAACAATCCGAAAAACGAAGCAAGAGAGACGATGGATACGAGAGGCATTCCGAAAAGGAGCATATCAGCACCCAGAAGGAGAGACCATGAAAGCGCCGCACTCATGAATGCAATGGGAGTATATACTACCTGGCCCGCGATTATACCATGTCTGTTAAGAACTATGTCCCATAACTTATCTACTTTTTTAAAATCCCCAACAGACATGTTCTTAAAATGATGGCCATATATCAAGTCACTGTCCTCGTGTTCCAGTATAAGCCGGAACGCTTCGCGGTTACTCCGTGAATATACATAATCAAGAAGGTTTGTGTGCACATATATCGAGTCCGTACCTGAATGACCAAGTACTCTTCCTTCTGCAAACTCATCACCGCTTGAGAGAAGAAGGACCAGCCTACGGCTGCTAAGTGTCTCTGATTCCGATTCTACTGACAGTTCTAGAAAAAGTTTCAGTTTTTCTTTGAGTTTATCAGGGCCTTTACGCAGGATATATAACTCCAGCTCTCTTTCAGCAAGTCTGCGGGCATCTTCATCCTTAAAATAGAACGACTCCGTAAGATTTGCGGCTGTTTTCGCATAATCATCGCTGAACATATGATCGATATCTGACGACAGGATACCGGGTATAAGCGCAATCGCCCTGCCAGAAGTTATTGCGTCCAGTACTGCCCCGTCAACATCTTCCTGTATTACGCCTTTTTTCATAAGGTTCTTTTCTGTACCCTGTGCCAACTGTCTCTGCTTGAAGAGTTCCACCCGATTCAAAGCCTTTCTGATACTGCTCCCCGCGCCGACGCCTATTTTCCTCTCTTTTCTCATAGACTCTTTCAGTCCTTTTAAACGGCTCGTAAGTATCTTGCGTATATCTCTGAGTTCCGGATGTGTTATCAATTCTTTATCAGCCAGTACCGATTCGATCTTTTGTACAAGTATTTCCGCTTTCCTGTCCCTATAAGTGATCTTATCAAGGAACCCTGTCGTTGCTTCGCCCGGACGCATATTCCTTGTCACACTCAGGAACCGGTTTATTACTTCCCCGTCCGGAGTATGTCCTGACCATAACCATTCTCCCCTAAGATCAGTCACATCCAGGTAAGGCATGAATTTGCCCAGATAACGCTGATACATCTGGAAAGCTTTCATAAAGTCCTTTGTCCCTGTTTCCATAATACCGTCATACCCCACAACATAGAATTCTCCTTTGATCTGGAGTAAAAGAGCCGGATGAAGCGTGTTCTCTGACCCGAGTTCGGTGTCCGCTGACCTGCGGACTTTTATGATATATCCCTCGACATCAGGTATGACATCTACTATATCCGCAATAAAATCGAGCATATGGTAATACAGGGCCATATACCTGGGATTCAGTGAAGTAATATCGTCTATAGCCCACTGTATATACCTTTCCAGATTTTCTTTTCTGTACTGTCCCAGATTCTCATACCATAAGTTAAACTCTTCCTCTGATCTCAATTGGGCTATTTCATCAAGTATTTTCTGTATCTCCTGGTCGGCATAATGTGCGCCCTTTGGTAAAAGAGCAAGAAATTCACGGGTAAATATCCTGTCTTTGAAAAGGTTATAAATATCCTTATATACGCCTTCGTGTTTCTTATAATGGTCTATTAGCTTCATTGCAAAATTAACATACGGCGCTATATCTTCGCCATGTGCATCAAGGAATATTGCCTTCCAGTCATCTGAGAGTATCTCATCAATAATATCATTGAGCTGCAGATAAGCCTCAAGGAGCCGGCGCTGTTCATCGCTAAGACTTTCGAGCCAGCCCTGGAAATCGAAGGACATATCCGCTCCCAGCGTTCCGGATATCTGTTCTATGATATCCGGAACCAGAGCCAGTATATCTGATATATCCGCATCTGGTAGAACTCCACTTGCTTCGTCAGCCATATCCTGCATTCCGTTCTGAAGATATACAGCAAGCCACATTGCCTGACTACCGGTCATGTTATCTTTTACAAAACTTATAAGTTCTTCCTTTGAACTGATGTCAAGCGCCCCTATATCCGTATCCGCCTTTATACTGTCAAATACGCTGCCCATATGACCGGCAAATCCGGATATAACTCTATCATGATCAAACTTAAACCCTTTAAATTTGTTTAATAAATAGTCAACAAGCCATTTGGCATGTTCTTCACCAAGTTCTTTTGCCCAGTCTTTAAATTCATCCAATGATAACCTGTTGATCTTGTCTTCTATATCGTTTATAAATCTTTCCCGGTCAGCAGGGCTCAGCCATACTTCTTCAGGTTCTTCTTTGGCATAACTCATCCTCGGCCTTTCTACACGAGTCGCGACTTCCCGCATCGGTTTTTTTGCGGGAAATGAAAACCTTATCTGAAAACCTATCCTGTGCTCCCTGTCCGCGTCCGCAGCCTGTGGATATACTTTTTCGATACTGCTTCCAAAAAGCGTCGTTTCAATATTAGTAGACATATATCTGGCAAGTCCTCTTATTCCTCCGAGGACTTCAGTCTCGTCGGCAAACATCGGGTGCTCGCTGTCACGCAGCCTGTATTCAGCAAGAAGACCCAGTTTATCAAATCCGGGTATAAAAGAGTCCCCCATAATACCGCCCTCAAGCCTGAGCTCGTCATATACGGGAGTATCTTCATATTCTATCTTTGTCGAAAGATCATAAGCATAAGCCTTACCTTCGTAACCGAACCCTAATGTCCTGCTCTCCGGGAAGAGTTCAGTATCCTCCAGAGGATCAAAATCTATAAGTTCCAGGACATTACTGATAAACAGTCTTTCAGTTTCAACTGCCCAGAGTTTGAGAGTATCATCAGTAGTAGGCCTGTATACAAACATAATACCCTTTTCAAGATTGGCATATCCCGAGTGAAATCCTAAAAGTTGTGTATCTCCTGAATGGTAAGCGAAACTGTTTACAGCCGCTCCTACTGCCAGCGAAAAATTTCTCCAGTCTAGCGGAATACCGGTTTTTAAAGAGCCGCTCAACACATTAAGCTCTTCCTGTTCAAACGGACTTTTCAGATTAAGGTCTATATGAGAAGCTCCCAGATCAAAATCAAAATTTAAATAATGAAATATACTGCCGTCAAAACTGACTTCCACCATACCGTACGGACTTTCCAGTATATCGCTTTCTCCCTCAGGCCCGGCAAGACCGCCTATTCTGAAAATAATATCGCCTTCCTCAAGATAAAATACATTTCTACCTAAAATATTAAGATTGCGCACACTTAAAGTAGGATCGAGATAAGCGTTCATCCCGTAAGGGCCAAGATAGAATTCCGAACCTATATCGAATTCCGGGAAAGGGATATCCAGTCTGGCATCTATGTTAAAACCACCGGAAGCGAATGGAGAACCAACAGGCCATAATACCATTGCCGTTATTATTATTATGCTCAGGAACCTCCTCACAGCCGGCATTATCTTTTTTGTAAATATCCATTTCAGTACCCGAAGGTTTTCAGGTATTTGTTTGGCTTCCCGGGCAAGCACCTTTTTCCAGAATCTGCTGACTATCCTGAAATCCTCAGGGCTCAGGTTTTCTATATGCCTGCCGTAGATTATGTCGTTATCTTCATGTTCCGATATCAACCGGAGAGCGGTAATATCATCTTCTGTTTGGACAGCTATCAGAGCATTGAAATGATAATGGATCGAATTTGTGGTTTTACCGCCATGGCCAAGGACTTTTCCTTTTGCGAAATGGCCTTTGGGATTCAAATGAACAACGAGCGTACGCTGTTGGAGCGTTTCCTGTGAAGTCTTTCTGTCTTCTCCTCTTAAAAGTCTGACCTTGTTCTTAAGTTTACTGGCAAGTACTGTGTAGAAGGGTTTCCTTACGGTTCCTATAAGGACCTTGAGCCGGTCCCTCAATATATTTATGTCCGAAGTCTCCATCCTTGCCAAGTGCCGTTTGAGTTCCTGCATGGACCTGATCCTGGCCCTGTCGTCCTGATCAAATCCTTTTGTCAGGTTATACGCCAGCATCTTTGGATCAGCAAACCATCTATCTATATCTTTCGCCTTTATGCCCGCAGGAATAGCTACTGCCCAGCCGTACTTAACATTGTTCCGTATATGTTTTTCGAGCCATTTAAGTTTTACTCCCTTTTTCATAAGGTTCTTGCCGGTACCGCCTTCCTCAGCTTTCTCGAGCTTTATCTTCTCTATTTCAGCGGCATCTCTTTTTACTGTTATCCTCTCATTTGCCCATCGAAGAGCTTCTGCCCAGAATCTCTGAGATTTACTGCCATTATAGAGCCCTATATGCCCGGCGTTAATTATTCTTCGGTAAAGGTTTTCCGGTGGTGTGCTCACTTTTTCCGCCATAGCAAGACTCTGTCCCTGCCGGTTCTGCATAAATTCAAATATTCCCCTGAGCTGATCTTTGCCTGATGTTTTAATAAACGGATCATCCGATGAAAGAAACTCATCAAATGCAATAGTGAACATCCTGTCTTCAACGACAGCTATCTTGCCGGGCTCCCTGTTAACATTGCCTTCACCGTCATCAGAGATGAGTTTATTGCGTTTTAGAAAATCCCATGTAGTATCTGCTATCTCTGCCTTATTTACTGTCGCAGGCGGTGTTACATCGTCTTTTGTGCCTTCGAACATAATGACCGGACATTTTATCCTGGAAAGGTCTACCAGTTTCATCTCATGACCTATTTGTATCTCCATCTCGCCTTTATAGAGCTGGTTACCCTTGAATATCTTGTCAATACATTCCAGGTACCAGAGTGACAGGTTGTTAGTTGTATAGAACCATTTGATAAAATGTTCCGCCCGGGCAACATATTTCTCGTCATCGATATTATCTACCAGGTTCTGCCAGAAATCGATCTTCTTTGATTTACCTCCGTCAGGACCCATGTTAAGGAATCCTTCAAGCTGGCTCTCGCCATCATAGATATTCTCACGGCCGAACCCGTGTACCAGCCAGTTAAAAAAATCTTCCGGAGCTTCTTTTGATACCCTCGTTATATCGTTATCTCCGAGTGTAGCGTGAAGCGGAGTGCCGGCAATATACAAGGCTTCGACTTTTTCCGGATATAATGCGGCTACTATTGCCGCTACCCAGCCTCCCTGACAGAGACCCGTTAACTGAACTTTACCGCCAACAGCGTCTATTGACTCGACTACATTGTGTACCATGTCGGTAATCAGCTGGATATCGTCCGGAGTCGCGCTCTTCCAGTCTATAGAATATGTAGGCTGGCCTTCGTTCTGGAATGTCTGAACAATACTCTTACCGTCAGCATCATCTGCTATTGTAGAGCGATGACCGGAATTCGGCGGTACTATCAGCATCGGGATCCGGCTCATATCTACACTGTGGTCTTCTGATACGGTGAAATCCCTCAGCATGAAACTGGATTTATCTATTATTACTTCGTTATCCGTAAACCATTCGGGCTCCTTAAATTCCACCCTATTAAGAAACTCAAGAGCTTTTTTTACTTTACGGAAATAATCGTTATACGGTGCCCAGAACCCTACCCATGGTTCATATACCGACTGGCGCCATAACCTTTGCAGATCTTTCGATTCTTTGGTCCAGGGAATAAAGTATTCTACAAAAGGAAATCTGGAAAAGAACCTGCCGAGATTCCTGCGGCCGGCTTTATACATATCCTCATTTTCTTTGCGAAGACGGGCAGCTTCAACAGCTTTTTCTTCATCTGTCAGCTTGATGCCCGCCTCGACTTTGGCCCAGAGCGGTCTAACCAGGGTATCAAACAGGTCTTGCCGGATATCCTTTTCGTGATGGCCTCTTATAATATCACCGTCTTCATGTTCGAGTATAAGGGAAAGCGTGGTCTTTTCATATTCCGTTTCAACCGCATCGAGCATGTTTATGTGCAGATATATGGATTCCCGGCCGGCGCCGCCGTGGCCGAGTATACGCCCTTCCGAGAAATGGTTTCCTTCAGAAAGCAGAACTACAAGCCTGCGGTTTTTAAGAGTATCCTGTTCAGTCTTCTGTCTTGAATGAAGAAGCGTCCGCAACCGGTCTTTCAAATGCTCGATGTCAGAACGCGCCAGGTACTCCGTCAGAGCTTCTTCTGCCCTCTTACGCGCCCAGTCAAATTCATAGTCCATTGAATCAAGCAGGTTCCGGGCTGTTTTGTTCAAATCGTCCGCAAAGAGCGATTCTATGTCTGTCGCTGTAAGTCTTGCAGAAAGGCTTATTGCAAGTCCTCTGGTTATACTGTCTTCTATTATCTTATCTGCTTCTTCCGCAGTAACACCGGATTTCATCAGGTTCTTGCCGGTACCCAATGCTTTTGAGATCTCTGTCTTTTCTTTTTCTATGACTTCAGGAATTTTGCGAGGAACCTTAACAGGAATTTTACGAGGGATTTCAGGGGAAACAGCTCCTGCTGCGCGGAGAGCGAGGTTTTTTAGTACATCTTTGAATCCGGATATTATCTCTACAGGTATGTTAATAACACCTGTCGCAACAGAGTCAGGATTCATCAGTTTTGCGTTACGGATCAAAACCTGATCTTTATGAACAGGGGTATTTGTAAGGAGGTACCCGTTAGTTTTTATTCCTGCCGCATTGAGAAGAGTCTGTACACTCCTGATACTCTTACCGTCATCAGTCACATAGTCATCCAGGTGCCCCTGTCCGCAGAAGACAGCGATTCTTGCCGAAGGATCCTTATTGTGAAGTTTCTTTATCTCCCTGGCAAAATACCTGTTACGGCCGTTAGTGATTAACCTTTCTCTTATTCTGGGTATTGCAGCAATAGCATCCGTATCAAAGAAATGGTTTAATCCGGGTATCATCTTCTCAACTATTTTCCAGAAAAGCATAAGCGGCATATCCATATTTACTATTTTTATACCGGCGGCGCTTGCCGCTTCATATATCAATCGATAGAATTCAGGGCCGGATTCCCATATTCTCTGCTCACTGAAACCATGTCCCTCAAAGCAGAGGTACTTAACTCCTGATTCATTTAAATCCTCCATAATACTCATCAGGTACATCGGGTGAGTCATGTTCTTATGATAGTCGCCGAATATCACTACGCGGGCATCATCTATAAGTTTTTTTACATCAGCGCTCTCTATTTCGGTATTCCTGTAGAAATCCGCCGCTTCAGGATCGGCACCTTTAAAGAGTTTTTCAAAGAGCAATACCCAGTTAACCCTCTCACTTGCCTGCACCATATCATAGAATCCCCGGAAACTGCCGGATAAGAGATTCTCTTTCTCTGTTGTTGAAAGACCTGCTAACTTTTGTGTCAGTTTACCGAAAAAGATCAGTCGGGAAAGCCGAAGCGCTGAATTGGAACTCCTGTAATCATATATTGACCCGCTCCAGATATCCGTTATCTTTTTTATATCTTCTGTTTTTAACGAAGGCAGCCTGTCTATTATCTCCTGAAGAGAAGGGTCCAGTTCAGCCAGTTCTTTAAGGGAATCATTGATTATCCTGTAATCACCGGCAGGATTTATAGCTGTCTCGACCATATCAGAGATGACTTTTACAGGTATTGTCACCGGACCAACCGTATCTATCAGCCTGTCTTTGATAACAGGCAGTATCCTGTCAGCCGATATCTCTTCTTTTTCAATACCCGGTATCTCTTCTTGTGGAACGATATCAGCTTTAATAGCTTTTACGATGATCATACCAATGCCTGTTGCTGTCCCGTCAAGCACACTCTTGAAAAAGTCACTATCAATAAACTGATCGAGAGCCGTCACATCACCTCTCTGTCTCTGTTCGATATTTACATTATTCAGGAATCCGGAATCCCGCGATTTCCTCACGACAAACGGTATAACAGGATTCTTTATGGCACGGAATTCTGCCTTCAGTTTGCCTTCCCCGGCAGATTTCTCAAGTAACGCGTTCACTACATCCGTTATCCTTCCTTTCTGTTTCCCCGGTATCCCCCTGAACTTAGGATTGATCATGATCCTGTCAATTATAAGCATATCAGGATCATCAACCAGGTTCACGCCGCCTATATCGATATTTTCCGCATTGTATATCCTGTGATTATAAAGCCCGGCCGCCATAGGGACGAACCTGAGACCGTAAGTCTCGACTATAAATCCTTTCTCAGATAATTTAACTATCTTTTCAGGATATAATCCCTCTTCTTTTTTTATAATTTCCTGCAGCTCAAACAACGGAATAGAGTCAATATGTTTCTTTTTGAGGTGCTCCTTGAACCCTTCCGGCGTCCCGTCAGGTTCAATACCATAATAATTGTATCTTTCCGTCACATAATCTATCAGCAATTTTAAAAATAGAGTTTTTCTCGCAAAACCTTCAGGCAGTTCATCTTCCTGGGCTTTCATTATGACTGACTTGTGTATGACAATGACATTTTTATCATCTATTCTTGCTATTTCTGCCAATCCCAAAGACTCTTCTTCCTTGAAGATCTCAGTCACAAGTTCTTTTTTACTGATCTTTACTTCAAAATCGGTCAGTTCAAAGAACATCGACATAAACAGATGCAGCCCTTCAGTACCCAGCTCTCCGGTACTCATGAGATCATCCATATCGTCAAAAAGAGAGCTCGTGGTCTTACCTGCCGTAACAGGTATAGAAATAGAAGCTACTGCTTCTTCATGATGTTCAAGAAATTTGTCGATAAACAGGGAGATATTGTTTATATCGGTCCTTTTCACTCCAGCAGATTCTATCGTATTGTAAAAATCTTTAAGGATAACCGGATGCTCTGCCAGCGGCCGGCTCATCAGTTCCGTCATGATATAGATCATATCTTCTTCGACAGGATATTTCTCGACAAGCTCGATTTGAGCAGTAGTAAACGCTACCAGCTGTTCTAATCCGAGGTTGAGAGCAATAAATTCGACGATTTTTAAGTCATTACGGTCAATAAGGTTTTTCCTGAAAAGTATGTTAAGTATATCTATGATCCGCTCAAAACCGGGAGCAGTAAAAGTACCCGGCATATCATCCGGATAAGACTCATATAAACCTTTTTTTATTATTTCGTGAATGATCTTTAGATCTTTGTCCTGGATATAGTTTTCTCTTGCAAGATTGTTAAGTATAAGAAACGTGCGGTAATCTTTTATAAACAATGCGTATATAGAGTTCTTTTTTTGCCTTTCTATGACATAATCCATCATAAGTGTTCCATTACCCTCAAAATCTCTGCCTCTTATCATCTCATAGGTCATCTCTGTATCAGAATCAAGGTTTTTAAGGTTCTGCATGATAAATGAGACTTTTTCTTTGAGTTCATTACCCGTATAACCACTGTCAGCGGTCATTTTCCTTATATCATCTTCTTTCAATTCCTTAAACTCAATGATCGATTTTTTTATTTCTTCTATACTCAAATCTTTATATAATTTGCTCGGCCTGTTCTCCCATGTGTTGAACAGGAATTCATTAAAACCCATCTGCGTGTCAAAAGCCACATCATGATCGAATCCGACAGGTACACCGTCAACCATAACCATATTGCTGTCATGCGGATCCCATTTGCGTATCAGGACATTGAATACAAACATAGCCGCTGCCGCTTTGTCGTAATCATTGTGTACGAATTCTCTGTATCCGGCGCCAACTGTCCTCGTAAGATAGAATCCTTCTTCACTGCTCCCTATCCCGAATTGTCTCAGATTTTCTGCTTCATCATTACTTATCGTCCTTATCTCCGTCGTATTTACCCTGCCTTTTCCGATAAGGTAAGCGAGCATCTCTCTCCTGTAGTCGTTCTTGTTCTTGTGATATCCATGGCCGCCGGACTTGAGCTTTTTTACTATAAAGTTTTTATTGCCTTCATTTACCTGAAACTCCCAGGTGCCGTCCTCGATCGGATTTTTGCCGCCATAGACATATCTCGGTTCAGGTTTCTCTGCCGGTACCTCTTCTTTAAACTCTTTATCTATCTTCTTCAGGATTTCTGCCGCCGCCTGACTGATATTCCCGTTTTCTTCATAGAACCCCCGCAGATACTGTCTAATATAAGCCTGCTCTTCAGGATTTACGCTGTCGTGATACTGGATCATCCTGTCCGTTTCGCCGGACACAAGTATTCCGGCTAATTCCTCTTTATACGGATTCGCTATTGTCTCTTTCAAACCCCGGGCATCAGAGAAAAGCAGGGCGATTCTAGGGTCACCTTTTAAAATAAGTTTAGACAGACTGTCGCCTATATCCTGAGAATAGATCTTTTTATTAAGTTTTATATCTATACTGCCGAGAGTGCTGTTCATGCCGAATATGACTGCCGGGGTACCCATTTCAGCCATCTGAGACGCGTCCACATGGTCAGAAGCATGAATGATCTCTGTTACCCGCCTGATACCGGGAATTACATATCCCGGTATGCGGTCAGGATGGTGATGGTAGAATACCGCAAGTTTTATGGAAGCAGGGATCTTTATTCCTTCTGTTTCCAGCTCTTTTTCGATGATAGCTACCGAATCGAGCGCATGGCCCAGAACATCTGTACCGCTTTCGTATTCCCTGTAATTCTTTCTGGTCTTTGATATATCATGTATCAAGGCAGCTATCTCAAGCGCAGTCTTCTCCTGTCCGGTGATACCCAGTTCTTCTGATATTATTGAAGAGTATTCCCTCACACGCTCGATATGGCGATGCCTGTGTTCTATACTCCCGAAAAGCGCGCGGATCTTTTCGGATATTACGGAGACATCTCCGTTTATGACAAACCGTTCATTTTCAGGTGTATTATTATATTCGGCTATCACTTCGGCGATCCTGGGTATTATATCCGGATTTATTCCGCTCGATGTCATCATCCTGGATATCTGCGCGATCTCTTCTTTTATCGGATCAGCTATCTCTGCCGGCTCCACTACTTCAACCGGCGGTTGTTCAACAGTTTCCGGTTCTTTTTCAGTTTTTTCAGGTAAAATCTGTGGGCGCTGTATTACACGGGCAGGTCTTTGCAGAAACTGTCTGTAAAGAAAATAGCTCATCCCTATACCGCCTATCACTCCGGTTGCAACAGCGGAAACTGCCATAGCTGAAGCCGCCAGAGCCCATACAAGTACTGCTGAAACAGCTACTATACCGAGCGCGATCAGGACATTCCTGTATTTTGCAGTAAATCCCGGTTTTCTTCTTTTCTTTGTAAGATCACGGATATCCGCCGGGCGGGCGGAGACAGGTGTCTCTTCTATTTCACCTTTTTCTATCTGTACAAGAAGTTTTTTCAACCGTTCTGATTCCGTATATGTTAATCCTTTCTCACCCATACCTATCTCGGCATTATAGCCCTGGAAGAGTCTGACAGTCTGGTCGCCCGACTCTATCAGATCACTCAGTATTTCTTCTATCCGCGTGGTTTCAGCAGATATTTCTGAACCTAGAGCAGGAAACATATCAGAATTCCTCATAATAGCCGTAACCGCATACGGATTGTATATATACAGTCCGTCGGATGTTTCCAGCAGTTTAATATCGTTGCCTGTACTCTCTATCAGGGTTTTTAATGCTGTTTTCTCTGAAGCGGTTATCTCCTTCGAAACATCTACCCTGCTGAATGGCCTGGTTTCAGGCGAAATCACCGTTATCATGGCATCTGGATTGAGGACAATTTGTGTTTCCTGGTCTTTCTGTGCATTTTGCAGTTTGGTGAATGCTTCTCCGGCATCGTGCATTATTTTCTCTTCAAGGAGCCCTTCTGCTACCCGGACAGGTATTATCTCTACATCATTTTCACCTTTGACACCTACCGTAAACACCTCATTACCCAGGCTCAACGGTAAAATGGTTTTCCCGTTATAATCGACAAATTCGTTCAGATGGAAGATGAATTTATCTTTTTCTCCTGCAATCGCCCTGTTTTTAGTGCGCATTTTATTGAACCTGTTCCACCATTTGAACAGAAAATCGTCAACCTTATCGGCAAATCCGGCACTCTCATACCCGGATTCCTTCAGTTCCTGTCTTATAAAAGCGCCCAAACCCCTGACAACAACGCGTTTTTTGAACCATTCCATCGGCTGGAACGAAGAAACTGCAAGTTCTCTCATAAAAGCTTCTTCAAAACTCAGTTGCTCACCACCCCTGAGAAGCGCATAATACCTGCTCCGGTCCTCTTCGGTATATGCGGTTACCCTCGGTTTGATCACGGTATATGAAATCCCCTCTTTTTTAAGCTGTTCGCTGATACCGTATGAATGAAAACCACCGGCTATCATGGCCAGTATCTTATCCTTGTCGTCAGAACTGCTCACAAATTTCTCTACAAAAGTCTCATCCCTTTTGCATGCCGTATCGTAAAAGACCGCCATACTCTCCATATATGGTTTCAGTTCGGCGAGCAGAGGTTCGATCGCTGCCAGTTCTTTAGGACATTCCTGGGCCAAAAGGCCGAATTCCGACTCGAATTTATCCGCTTTAGTGTAAAACCCGGCCAACTCTTCACGAGAAATCTGGTTAAGCAGGTATCTCACAAGTACCTGCAGATAATCGGCCACAAAGAGGTAGGCTCTCTCCGCATCAGTTGTACACAGCCCGTAAGAGAGCGCTTCAACGATCTTGTCTTCCTCTTTCATTATGTTGTAGGAGTTACCCTCTTCATACTGCTGACGGCATTCTATGTATTTTCTGAGATTAGAATAGGCGCTGTCACTGTTAACAAGACGAGCCATCTCCTGCTGAACCGCTTCAGGGGCACGGAAATAATCTGCAAGTTTGCTGAAAGCGGCGGTAAATGAAGGTTTATCGGCATGTCTCGACTCTATTGTCTTTATGAGACGGATATATTCTTTGTCGACTTTACCGTAATCTATAGTACTCTCTTTTTTCGCCAATGAGATGAAGCGGGCATATTCCGGCGATATGCCTCCGATCGTCATACCGAGCTTCTCCGCCCAGTATTGAAGGTTCTTGTGATATACCGGCGCGGTCATCGTATTCTGCATATACTGGTAATATTTTGTCCGGAAACTCCTCAGGTCACTGCCGCATACTTCCCCTTCAACAGTCTTCAGTATATATTTCACCCTCTCGAGGACTTCAACGAAATGGTTTCTCTGGCCCAGTGACGAAACCAGTATATCCCTGTCCCTGTCATAAAGTTCCTGGTCTTCCAGTCCGTAGAGAACGGGTTTTTTCCGGCCGGCGGCAAATGCTTCAGAACCGGTGACAAACCCCTTGGCGGTAAAATAATCCAGCACATCCTCTTTGATCCCGTTTTCCGGTATAGATGAGAGGAGCGAAAGGTCGATTACAGACGAACTTCCTTCTATACCGGCTTTTGAAATGCCATATTTACTGTCAATATGCTCAAGTATCTTCCTTATATAGTTCTGTACTTCGTAATTTGCATGCAGATCCTGCAGTATCACCACCCTTTTCAGTGATTTCCCGGAATCATAAGCATCTACCACACTGCCGAGTTCCACCGGTATTTCTATCGGAATCAGAACTATCTTGTTCATGCTGTAATTGATATACTGCGCCGCATACGTATAATCGCTGAAAACGTATACGAATACGAATGACAACACGAGCATCCAGCTTGTGAACTTTATGTATATGCTGTTAATCAGTTTCATTTCTGTTTAAAATACATAAAAAAAACCCGCACTCTGTTCATCTTAAAACAAAGTGCGGGTTTACGTTCGGGCACACAGCCCACCCGTAAATACCTCTTATGGGATTAATATCATACTCATCTGACCTGTTTACAATGCATTTTTGCAGCGGATTCAGGAATCTTAGAGACCACCACTGATAAAACTTCAGTTTAGGCAAGATGAGCACCTCCAGGTCTCTCTTCTTCATGCTGATTTCTCTGACTGCTATTCCTACAAAACATATCAGCATCAGAAGTATACTCTTATCGCCGGAAATGATTATGGTACTTATTATGTATGCCATAAACCCCGCGAACTTCCTGCTTTCTTTGCGTTGTTCAGGAACAGTCGGTATCTTTTTCTTAGCAGTAACAGGGTTAAACATCCTTTTTGCCATCCGGTCCACTTCAAAGACCGCACGGGAACAATAGTTGGAATTTTTTATGATTATTGATATGTGGTTACTGTAGTTTCTGTAGGACTGCAGTATTCCCATAAATGAGAATATTACAACGACTCCCCCCGCAATAATGCTGAAAAATACTTTTCTTTTAGCGAAAAAAGACATAAATCCCCATTAACTAATAATTAAAAAAATTATTAATAGTCACACGTGATATATATAATCATACCAGTTGAATATGAAATTAATGTGAAACCCTTTCTCCCCCCGCCGGATTTCGTTTTACGTCGCTTCTACCATTGACCTGATATTGTTAAGGTTTTCAAAGAGTCTGCTTTCCTGCTTGCGACTTATTATATTATTAACATATACGAACATATTTTTCAATACCTCAAGCATTGAATCGTCTCTCTGTTCGCCCAGAGCATACGCCGCAATTTTATCTAACCTGCCCTGTGTGGTTATCATTGCCAGGGATGTGGGAGTCACAGGTATTCCGACGACAGAATTACCCAGTCTCCTTATGAGGTCTACAAACCGTTCCATTCTCTCTTTTTTCTCCTTGATAGGTTTCTTTATTTCTTTGGGAGCGCTTGTTCCCCTTGCCGTGGGATCGACTACCCTCTTCTGGCCCAGGAAGAACTGCTCATTGAGTTTCTGGACTTTTTCATAAACTATTTCCATAGTTTCAGGCCTGAATCCTTTAAGCCTGTCCGTTACATGCCATTTCAACATAGTATCATCTCCAAGAAACCCTGCTGAATAGGCTTCAAACCATAGCGTGTAAGGCGCTATTTCATCCTTATTTATTCCATATGTTGCCATTTTGGACTCAAATATATCGTCTGAAAATTTACCGTTTTCATCTTCACTCATCCTAAACAGCGCATGCAGTTTAATTGCCTTAATAGCCATAGATGGATTAGCCTCATAGAGGCCTGTTAGTCTACGAACTGTCATGCTGTCTATAACAAGCCGACCCTCATCAGCCAAATAATAGCTCTTTGAACCGGTCTCTATGCTGTTCAGGCCTGTATTCATCTCCATCAGCGCATTTTTAAGATTGTCAAAATAAAGCTGTTTGTTCCATAGCGGTTTTACCTTGTTATCAAATGTCTTTACAGGTATATCTTCGGCATGACTGCCTCTTATCAGATCGCCGTTCTCATGCTTGAGGATATGCCTCAAAGCTGTCTTTTCGGCGTATGAAGTCACGTTAAACAGCGTGTTTATGTGCATATATATCGAATTCGAGCCCGCATGGCTCAACACCCTGCCGGCTGAGAATTCATCATTATGAGTCAACAGGACGACAAGACGCCTGTTCTGGAGCGTCGGTTGAGCCAGCATATTAACAGGAATATTAAAGAATCCAATCAGGCCGTTCAATATCCTGCTGATAAATACGCTGACCGGTGATCTTCTGGCTGTTCCGTCAAGCAGTTTGAGCATCGCTTTAAGATGATCCTTATCGGCAGTTTTCAGGTATCCGGCAAGTTCTTCTCTTGCCGCTTCTCTGGCGCTGTAACTGTCGTATTCAAAAGCGTTCAATAGGTTGCCAGCTATCTGATTACGGTCACCCCTGAACATATTATCTATCTGATCCTTCTTAAGTCCCGGACGGAGCCCTATGGAAAGACCGGATTCTATTCCCTGGCTGATATCCGTGTTTACGGTACCTACAGCAACACCGGGTTTCATGAGGTTTTTGTCATCTACCATCAGTGAAAGGTATTTTATAAGATCCTGAGCTTTTGTTGTCAGGTCTGGCTGTTCTATATCAGCCAGATTGATCTCAAGCGCTCTCTGCATGAGTACCTGTACCAGTTCAGGTACCGAGAAACCACGCATATCTTCCTGGCTCACGGATATGACTCCTGCTCTCTGTACCGGTCTTTCCTCAAAAACAAAGGATGAGTTCTCCAACACTGACTTAATATCGATTATACTGCCGAATTCTTCCGGCACTTCCATATTATTTGCTATAAACACCCTGTCTATAATGTTTAATATACGCGTTCTTGCTTCATTGAACCTGTTTCTTTGCCCGGCAGGCAGATCTTCCAGAATCGCGGCTCCGGTAAGTTTTTCGGGTACAGCTGCCGGGATCTTGCTCTTAAAAACTTTATTAAAAGCGTTGATAACGCGTATACCCTGCTCAGTATTTCTTCCGCTAACATTGTCACCGGGCGCTGCGGTCTTCCAATAGTCTTCGGATATTGTATCGTACGCTCCGAATATAAAATAAACGTTTTTCAGCCTGTCGCTGTTTTTTAACGCCCATATGACTTCCTGTGAAGAAACCATCGTTCTGAAAGTATAGAGGCTCTTATCAGGAACAAAATAAACAATAGGCTCATCAGGGACTCTTTCGGGATCAGTAAGCATTCTTATAAAAGCTTCCGGAGTAGATGTATCTATATTAAGTTCTTTTTCTGCTCTTAAGAAATCCTTCATTCCGAACATCGTGGTTAGCGACCAGTATATGCCTGTCTTTCTTGCAAGGCCTCTCATACCAAGCGAATAGCCGTAAGTTTTACCGGGCATGGCTTCCTTGTACTTTTCGCGGCGTCTTGAGTCATCATACTGCTTTTTATCGACATTGCCAGCCACAGTCATGCCGGGGATACCGCCGCTGGCGACAAGATCATAAAAATCATTTAACGTGTATAATCCTGCTGATTTCTTTTTAAGTTCATCAATCGTGATATATTTCTCTATTTCGGTCTTTTTAATATGTTCTTCTAGAGTCGAGAGTGTTATTGATGCTGCAAGCAGGCGGGAATCAGTTTCATCATAAAGACTGGCCAATCTGTCGGTAAGTCGCTGGAGGAAATAATTAAGAATTTCATTCTTCTTATAGATACCCAGATCCGGGCTGTGATAAAGAAATCCGAGCCACTCGCTGATCTTATCCGACCCGTTTATACCGCCCAGCAATTCTGCAATATACCTGTTATAATCCCCGGACTTCAACTGCGGTATAGTACCGGCCCACAGGTATTTTTCTATATGCTGTTTCTTCTCCAGAAATGATCTAAGGCCGCCTAGCGCCTGTTCATACCAGCCGTCTGTGATACCGCCTGCAACCGGGTTAATATTAAATCCGAAAGTGGTCGTATTGTTTCTGCCGGTATCCAGCACGCCCTTTAATAAGCTGTATAATTCCTTATCTTCATAACCGGATATTTCTTCAAGGAACCCGCCTACCAACCGGACAGCGGCTTCTTTTGCGATACGCTCGTTCTTCATATTATTGTTCCAGGTCCTCAGGTAACCGAGACCGGCGGTATTGAGCCCGTGCAGTATCTGCGCTATCTTCGCTGAATTGGCAAGAGACGCATAGAATCCCTCAGGATCGGTAACCGCTCTTTCGAGCGTATTGTTCATAGTTTCGAAATAGGAGTCCGGATTAGTATCTTTAGGAATGACCATGTTAACGCCTTTGATATTGGCTTCGCCTATTATACCTTCCCCTATGATGTCCTTATGATCCGACGCTTTGAGCACCCACGGCGATGCAAGTATGAGCGACATGGCCGCGGAACCGTTCACCTCGGTATATTCGCAGGTACCTGTCTCGTCCTCTGAATCCAGCACGACGAGCGAACTTGCTATCAGCATCAGCTGTTTCTCTTCATCAGTGAACTGTCCAACGAATTCCAGCTGTCCGTTATAGTCGCTTCTACCCGGCTTATGCGCAAAGAACCCGACAGCATCATTAACAGCTTTTAGTATCTCTTTTGCTGATCCGTGATTCTTTTCCAGCAGCCTGCGGGCTTCTTTCTCATTGCCGGTTGAAAGCTTCACGAGCTCAGCCAGCGTTTTTATTGAACCTTTTCTGGCCGCGCGCCTGATAACGCGGTCCATAAAAACAGGACTTACTGATTTAAGTGAAGAAAGTACTGCTGAGGATGTTTTTAAATCATCCATAAACTTTCTTATATCAAAGTCTTTTCTTTTCTCACCATCTTTCAGAACTTTTTCAGGCATATAATCTTCCATGGCGATATCAAGATATTTTCTCTTTCTGTTCTCTACGCCATCAATACTTTCCGGTAATAACGCCAGAATATCACTATACGTTACAGCGCCCTCTTTTTCCATATAATAATCCACTATCGTATTTACAAATTCCGGGTCTATCCCAAGAATATCAGCCTGGAGATCTTTATACCCGTTAGCCAGGTCAATGCTTGCCTGGTATGCCTGTATACGCGAGAACAAAACTGTCTGTTTTCTTTCTTTAGCAAGTTTCCTGATATTATTATGGGTATATGCCCTGAAAGGACTGACTTTGATATCGACATTCCTGCCGGCGTAACTCGATATCGGCTGTTCCGGATCAAGATCGAATCCCATCCGGTCGTTTAACATTTCCACGGCGCGCCCTACAATATCCCTGGCATCCTTCCACTCAAGGTCAGCGATGTCTTTCAGCTTTTTACCCCTCAACTCTTTATATATCGCCTTTATCTTATTCTGTACGCGGGTAAGTTCGTCACCGTTTGTTACTGCTTCGTACCTGGCATTTGGGTCATAGCTGTCGCGTTCGAGTACTATCTTCTGCTTGCGGCTGACCGTATTAACGGAATCCGCGAGCCTCACGGCGCCGCTGGTCATATCCATCATATTATCCCTGACAAACGCGCTCCAGTATCTCTTATCAAGTCCTATAAGATTCATTGCGTATTCAAGTTTGCCTACATCTTGAACCTGACGGTTGCCGAACGTATGAGTGGTAAACGCCAGATGCGTATCTTTAAGATCCGAACCGGCTCTGTCTTTTTCTTCACGCAGCAATGCTATGGCAGCGGCAGACTGGGCGTCGTTTCCGTAGACAAATTCAGCTTTTTCACGTACGAGCAGTTCCCTGGACGCTTTTGCAAAGAAAGCGTTAAATTCCTCTTCGGAGCTGTTGCCGAACGACCTGTAGGCATAGATTGTATTCGTATACTTGGCCCTGATATCCTGCAGCACTCCAAGATAATACATAATATTATTGAATGCGAGGACCTTGTTATCACCCGGAATCGTATCGTAAGTATGAAGATCAGAAAGGAATCCCAGCACATTCTTTACCTGATTAAAATCCGGAAGTTTTTCCAGCTCATGCTTCACATAATTGAAGAACCAGTCCTGACTAGCATGATGGTAAAGCAGATCCGTCTTTCCTTCATTGAACAACCTTAATGCATCATTATACAGCCCCAATAACCCCGGTGCGGCAGGACGGCCTTCCTCAAAGGTATAACTGTTACCCTTTACCAGGTTTTTCGATGCTATCTGCAGATCCGTTGCCATATCATCCGGAAATATTTCTATCTCCTGTTTTGCCATATACTCGTGGTCAAACAGCATATTTGTATATCTCGGCCTGACCCGGTCCAGATCCTTAATAAATCCCATTAACTGGAGATATTTGTCCCAAAGCGGATCCGGTAATTCAATAATTTTCTCAAGATCCACTCTCACCGGATTACCCTCAGGTATCCTGTCTATCTGGTGCCGGAAATACGAGAAGAACCATTCAGAATGCCGCTCGACATGCTCGCGAATAAGTTCAGTTTTTCCTTCACTCTGAAGCCTTACCGCCTCTTTATAGAGACCAATAAGACCCGACTCGACCATCCCACTTTTATCCGTTTCAAAGGCATACTTATCACCGGTCGTCACAAAGAGCATGGCTTCCTGTATGCTGGGATCCACTACTTCTTCTATAAGCAGCACCTCTTGCCCATGTTTGTTCTTTCCGCGCAGTATCCTGACCGGAGTCTCTATATCACCTACTGTTATCTTGTAGGAATATATTTCTTCTAGTTCGGTTGCAAGTAATTCCTTGGTATAATCAATCAACTCCGGCTCGCCTTCTTTATTCATCCTCATCTTGTATCTCGGTTCTACAGTAACCACATTGGCGCCAAGGTCCATCATGAATTTTTCATGTACCTGGAGCACGTAACCGAGCCCGCCGGCGATAAGCGTGTTCTCGGACGAGAGCGAATATATCGTCTTGCCTTTCAATTCTGCGGCGTTCTTCTCGAACCAGCCTTCCGGTATGATGTCATACATGAACATAATGGCGTCAGCTATCGTAGATTCGAATTTGTTGCGCTGCAGTATCTTAAGAAGCCGCTTCCTGTCTTTCTTATCAAATTGGGCCACAGCTTTCAGCACCGGGTATAAAGATTCGATAGCTACATCTCTGATCTCGGTATTAATTATTATACCTGCATTATCCAGGTATGTGACTAATTCTTTTTCGGCACTGGTTTTCCAGCCGAACTTTCCGGCTTTTGCCAGGTATTTCTTTATCCTCTTTGAATAATATCCCCAGTCTTCCCTGAGTATTTCTTCCCTGAAAGAGACCTTGTTTATGCGGAAGTTATTCCCGGCGCGATAAGAAAGATCTTCCCATTTCCAGCCCTCAGGAGTATCCCAGCGGAAGGTGAACTCGTCTGCATCTTCAGGCAATACTGCCTGATATTTTCCATCAGCCTGCCGGTCTAGCACTATATCGGGATAAGCCTGCCATTCGCCGCTTTCCGTTATTCTGCCTGCTTTTACTATACCGGAATTTGATACATTTACTATCTTTACCGCTTCACCCTCAAGGATCTCTATATCATTTATCTTATGTTTATCGAAAGTCCAGTCGACAAGTTCCGGTATCTCTTCAACTGCTTCAGCAGGTTCCGCTAACCTCTCCAGTTCAATTTGAATCTTGTTGTTAGTCCCAGATATTATTTCCCTTAATGATGCCGCTGTTTTGACCTCAAGTATTTTCTCCGGATTAAAAGCCGCATCCTGAGTTAGAGTATAAAGGATAAAACGTGCCTGGAATAATAATTTACCGGCTTTTTCAAGATCAGGCTTCATCTGCTCAATCTTTTCTTTTGCTTCCTTAGCAAGCAGGCTGGCCCAATTAAGGAAATCTCTATGACTAGCTTCAGTTTTTATCTCTTTGCCGGATAATAAAACTGAATTTTCTGAAATTATTGTTTCTAATATACTTTCACTTATTGTATTCTCACCTGCGAAAGAGATACCCACTTTAATTCTCCGCAGATCCTCAGTAAGAAGCCCTATTTCTTTAAGCTCCCCCCATTTCTGGTAAGGTTCATTGCCTTTCACGACTATTACAATATCAATATCTTCCGGTTTTAAGTCCGGTCTCCAGAGATACCCGCCATTTGCATAAATACTTACGATGTCATAACCGTTCAGCTTACCCTTGTATTTCTTTATTATATCTTCCGCCAGTTTAACCAGGTTATCCAGGCGCTCTTTTACTTCCGGAGAATCTACTGAATAGCCCAGCATCCCATAAAAACCGTTCCGGTTGCGCCAGCTCTTTTGAATAGATTCTTTTAATTCTGATACACGCTTTTCATGAGCATCCTCAACCGGTACGGCAGATACACGGCCCAGGCTCTCTTCGGTTATCGGTTCCGTACCAAGAAGTTTTTTCCTCATGTTGATATCACGCAGGACTTTTTCCCAAAAATCATTTGTGATCCTGGTTTTATAAAAAGATTCCAGGTCCATGTCTTTTATGATTATCCTGTCATCCGATGTTAAGGTTACTTCTCCGGCATCCAGTATGTATGCCATTACTTCCCCGCCGGCTACGCTCCCTATCATGATATTGCTCGTTTTCCAGAGATCATCTACGGCAAAACCCTTATCTATAAGCCCTCTTATGAGCTGTCTTACCATCTCAAGCGTTTCAGCCGGTAATCTATCCTGGTTAATGCTGGCAAACGTAAGTTTATCCAGTGTCGTCCCTTCGACTTTTTCAACGACCACATACGCCTGATTATCCCCGAACAGGCCCCACTCCAGAGGTTTCGGGGCAAGTCCAGCCTTATGCATCTTTTCGAGCATTTCGAACTCTTCTTTTATCTGATAATATCCCTGACCAGGCCGGTCGCTCACATATTTCCTGATAACTTTTATTACCAGATTTTTATCAAATGGGTGTTCGAACACATCAGCAAAGTTTCCGCTTACCACATCAAGAACCATTGCAAGCCTGACTCCATCTTTAGTCGATACGGTCAACCTGGGCATATTATCGAAATCCCTGGGTTTATTCGGGTTCCTCGGTACATATGCCAGCGTTATCTTTGAAACCTGTTTACTGATATAATCCCTGAGTATACTCTTTAGCGGGTTAGCCGGATCGAATACCTCACGCTGGATTCCCGTGTATACGGCCCGGTGTTCTCTATAATCCGATTCCCCGTATACGGCACCGAATCCCTCATGAAACAGAACCTCATCCAGATAATCACTGAACAGCGACATCTCGTCCAGGAATTTGGCGCCGATCGCTATCTTATCATCTGTAAAAAAGGCGAACAGGTAATCTTCGTCACCTTTTACTATCTCATTAAACACTACTATTTTCCCTTCTCTCAGATATTTTTCGAGAAGCCCTGTTATACTGTATATACGATCGTCGCCCAGGAGACCTCTATCCATGGCTTTCCCGGTTATCTGCATGATCTTTTCCATTACGAAACTCTTTTGACGCCTAGAGAGCTTTAATAAAGGTACTGTTGCAGCACTTTCCTGTGAAGCGCCTTTTCCTATCGCACCCGTGATCTTCAGCGGATATATCCTGGCCGCAACATTTCTTATGCGTTTTAACTGATGGGTTCTCAGATATGATTCTGTTTCAGTTGTATCGTCTATTAATTTTTGAGTTATGTTTACATTTGAAGGATTGATAAAAGTTTCTGTCAGGAGGGCTCTTGTAAGTTCCGACTGAAGTTTTTCGGGTATGCCCGTAGCTTTTTCAACCGACTGGACAAGCCGGACTGTCTTGTCTACCATGTCAAGGAAATTTACTCTTGTATATATGCCCTTGACCGGGTTTCTTCTCAGATATTTCTTTGTTTCAAAGAATATCCTTACCAGCCTGTTAGTATCGGGAATACTGAAACCCTTATTCTTCAATTCCGTTTTCAAAGACCCGATGTCTTCATAATAACTGTTATTCAAGGTCAGGTTTGTCACATTTACCGGTATGTCCAGCTCTCTGAGTATCTCACCCCTCTGGGCAAGCTGCTCAGCATTGCGTTTGACCGTAACGGCAGTGGCAGGGAACCTGTTCTTTACCAGCTTTTCTACCTGTGTAACCAGCTTTGTTCCCGTTATTTTAACCCATTTTGAACTTTCGAGTTTATTTATGCTGGATTCTATGTCTTTTTCTCCTACCTCTATCTCACCGAGAACCGGCCGGAGCCTTTCCATTTCCCTGTATACAAGCAGGTTCCTGTTTGCTTCTTCCCTTCTTGTTTTTTCTATAGATTCGTTCCTGTCCGATAATCTGTCTTTCTTCGCAGGGTCATACACGAACAACCTTATGTCATCTTTAGGGGATATAACAGGTTCTATAATGTTCCTGCCGGGATTAAGGCTCCTTTTTAATTCGTTCAGGTTCTCATACAGGTCGGCTGATGTCCCGCTATCAGCTACAATAGATAAAGCGTCAAATCCCACTTCAACGTTTATTCCTCTATTGATCCTTTCTATTAATGAAGATATCCTCCTTATTATCTCATCATCACTTATCTCTCCCACTATGATTATCACAGGTTCATCAGGTAATCCCCTGTAAAGTGAAACCCGCGTACCCAGGAATCCCAGTTCTTTCTCTACTTCATAGAATATCCTTCCCACCACCTTATCTCCATCCAGAAGGCCGTGTTTACTGTTGACAGCTTTGAGCCTGTTCCAGCTCTTTCTTTTCTGCGAACGCAGCTTGTCATCCAGTCCTTCTCCCCTGTAGTAAGGCAGCAGCCTTATCACGGTGGTCTTGACTCCGGAAGCAAGCAGGTCATCCAGTTTTTCAAAACTCGCGTTCCGTTTAGGTATAGTGGGCACCGGAGTGATTATGTTTATAACTTCAGGAGTTATTGCCGGCTCATGCGCTTCCAGGTCAGCCGGTATGACTTTCTGCACCACTGTATTCTTGACCCTGTTCGCTTCTTCTTCCGCCCTGGAACTGTATTCCGCAGCTATCTCGAAGAATACTCTTGCCGGCAGATCCTGTTTTGATTCAGGCAGGTCTTCTATCTTGACAGAACCTATAGATATTTCAGGATAGAAGAGCCAGCCGTCATTATACCTGTCAAGCTTCAAGTCAACTCCGGTCTTCTCTTTTAACTCCGATAACGATCCGCCTAGATCGCCGTTTCTTACCAGGAAAAGCACCAGGTATTCACCGCCGTACTTCTCTACCACACCTACCTGTCTTACCTGTTCCAGCTTACTGAGTTCCTCAGGAGTCAACTTGTCTTTATCTATTACGGCTACTCCGTATTTACCGCGGAACGTATCAATAACTCTTTTTCGCATGTTTTCAAAAACTTCTACTGCCCGTTCATCTTCTATTCCGGCCGGCAGATATATGAACGATTCGTCACCTTCCCACAGATAAGCGAATCCGTTAAGTTTTGCCGCTTCTCTGTTCATTGCCCTCATATGGCGCTCGATAATAAACCCGGCGAATTTTGAGCCGTACAGTTTGAATATCTCTCCGAAATTATCCAGGTCACCCTGGGCAAGATAACCCGAACGCTCGCCTTTTTCGAATATATCTATGAGCCTTCTTTCGCCTTTAAGCCTGGTCATATATTTTTCTTCAACAGCTTCTTCTGCGGCTTCCATCTCCCTCATGATCGCTTCCGCCCGTTCTTTCTCAGCCCTACCCCTGTATACCTTCTTGATCGCGTCAGCCATGAACTCCGGTTTATTCAGGTAGACTTCCTGGTTGGAAGCATATTTGACCGCCTCAGGCAGGTTCTTGAAAACTTTAAAATCATGGATAAGTTCGCCTTCATTGACAAAAGCCACCGAATCCATGGTCTGAGTGAGGTCACCGCTGACCGTTTCGACATACAGACGGCCATTCTTGTAGCGAAGGTTCATTGGAACATTAATACCGTCTCCCCGTATGTGTCCTGACCATTTCGCGAGATTATACATGTTACTGAATTTATTGTAGGGCGGATTCTCGAGACTATCGAAGAATTTCTTGTACTCTGATTTTTTATTAGACGGATTCGTATTCAGGGTCTCCAGAAGGAAACTCTTTTCCGTACCGTCCTCCATTTTCACACTCACCCAGTTACCGCCCTTCTGATTACCCGGATTGGATACAAGCTCCACTATTATCTCATTACCCCTGTCCGCCTGGAGAAGACCGTAAGCTATCTTATCTACGTCAATTACTTCCGTCCACCTTGCCATATCGTTTATACGGTGAACGCCCATAAGAGGATTCTCTATTTCTCCCTGCAGTCCTGCAAGGTGTTCCATCACGCTCTTTTCTTCAAGATATAACCGGGATCCGCTTTCTGTGCGGTAAAATGACTGACCCGCTTCTGTCATCTGAAGTGTTGCGTGCCCGTGGCCGGCGGGAAGTTTATTGCTTGACCCGTCAAAATTTAATTTTTCATCATACCCGTTAAATACCGGCTGAATAAGTATATGTACATTTTCCGGGGTGAATCCGTAAAATAAGTTTTTTACCAGATCATCATATGCTTCGGTGAACGCTTCTTCATTCAGGTTTATCACTATATTTGCAGCTGATATCACTTCTTCCGGTTTCATTCCATGCTGAGCAGCTAAAGCTTCGAGCGCCATCCTGTACTGTATTATCTGGCGGGGACCCATGCCTACTGACACCGGTTCACCTATCCTGTATCCCTGCATCTCTTCCTGTAATTCCCGTGTTATCTCGCTCTTTATACGGTCATAACTCTTTCGGTCAAGACCGCGTTTTTTAAATTCCGCCTCTGTAAGACCGTCGATGTATTCGTCATATTTTTCCCGTATAGCTTCTTCTGTTTTCCGGCTCAGCCCGCTCTCTATACCCAATACGACATTAGCTAATGCCTGTATATCGACATCCCACATGGGGCCGAGACCCAGCCGGGTCGCCGCTCCGGCAAACAGGAATTGCGGTATATAACCGTTATTAAGTAATGCCCTGACCGCTTTTTCAGTGTATTTTGAATAATCCCTGCTCCTCATAAAATTCCCCAGAAGACCTACTTTACCCTGTGAAAGATCATCTCCTTTTATCTCCCTGTCAGCTATACGAAGTATATTAGCCTTGTCTACCAGCGCATCTATTTCACTGTCTATTTTATCCCGGAGTTCCGGAGAAGCTGCCGGGCGCCGGGCAATAAGTTTCTCCAGCCTTTCTCTCTCGTCTTTTGATAACCTGTTAAGCAGTTTATCTATGGATTCTTTTACATTCACACCGGCTATAACCGGTTCAGCGCTTACAGTTTCTTCTAACTCAGGAATTAAAGTCCGTCTTATCTCTTCAGGAATTAAGTCTTTAATCCTCGCGCCTGCAACACCCATTACTTCATCTGCTCCACCATAATAGACTAAAATATCGTCATCTTCATCAAGAATTTCATTTGAATCTTTGTATTTGGGAACTGCCCCGCAAGTAAATACCACATTCGGTACCCATCCATAAACTTCATAATCCTTTTCCGGAGCAAGTATTGGCTCAGGAGAACGATAAATAATCTTACCCGGATCATTCAAATCATGCAATGCTACCCGCAATGTATAACTTCTATTCCCACCTATATTTTCAACAGCATGATAAATATTTAACCAGCCATATCGGGTTTTTAAAATCTGCGCTCCTGCTCCTATCTTATCATCTAATCCTGGTCTTGGTGCCAACAATAACTTGCTATTCTTCTCCGCAAACTCTTTTACTTCTTGTTCCGACAAAGTTTTTGCTTTCTCTACCCAATTTAACAACGACTTTATATCATCAAACCGCATTGACCATATATTCTTTCCTCCCATGCGATGAATCAAATATAGTCCTTCTTTTGTCTTAATTAAAATAGCATCTTTATCATCCAATCCGGGAAAGACCAGTCCTTCTCTCTTCCAATTTTTCCAGTTTTGGACAAGAAAATCCCCCACGCTGATTGAAGCCATTGCAATTTGGGGAAGTTCTCCATATGCAGTATATAATAGATAAATTCTGTCGCCAATTATCTCTATGCGGGGATCTTCTGTACCACCTATTTCTCTTACCAGACCATATTCTTCAATATATTTTTCTATACGCCCCTCTTGGTCACCGAGTATTGTTTTATAATAACCGGAAGGCAAAAGTTCTTCCCGATGACTTGCTCTACGGGCATCCGGATCTTTTGGCATTTCATAATCTTTTTCAGGACCAAATATCGGATAATCCAATCTCCCATCTTCATGAATCCCGTCTTTTGACCACCAGAGACCAATCCTTGAAATTCCATCATATCCTAATGCTCTATAAAGAACATAGGTTATTCCATTTATCTTTATCGCTGCAGCATTATAGACAAGTCTTTCCCATTTAACAGGCTTTCCATCTACAATAATTGCGGCATCTTCTCTTGCTTCAAAGAGTGGTTTTGGTCCGATTCTTTCTAACTTTTCGCAGGAGGGATATTGAGGAGTAATAAGGTTTGTAAATAAATCTGTAAGCTGGGTTGAGACCCTTTCAGGGGCATGGAGATAGGCAAAAACATTAGCCTGCTTTATGACATCTTCTCTTGCCCTGTGACCTGTAAGTAGTTCCTTTATTCTATCTTTTAACTCCTCATTATCTTTGTATTTTACTATCTCTCCTTTATCAAATGGGTCAAAGAAACGATTATCCCTTGCCAAGATCGGGGTTCCCCAGCCAATTATCTGATACGCGGTTGAAGAGAGGATCGCGCCTTCTCCTATAATTCCTTTTCCTTTATCAAGTATTACTAAATCTGATGCTCCTATGTATTCTGCTCTTTTTCTCCACGAACTTGCTCCATCAACTCTTATCTCATCATATCCTTTATCATAGCCAAGTTTCTTTATTTTATTCTCTAATTCCTGTTTCTCTTCTTCTGTATATACTAAGGCAACCGAATGGGTTGACGGGTCTTCTTTTCTTAATTCATAAAGCGCCTTAAATGGATCAACAAGATTATATTCACCAAATGTGAGGATCATTTTCTTATTCTTTGGCAGATTTAAGTTTTTACGCGCTTTTACTTTATCAACCTCAAGAACAGGATATGCAGGAAAATTGGTTAGACGAATCTTTTCTTCACTATAATGCTTTGCCATAAATTCATTCTGTTCAGGCAGGAAGTTTGCTATCCCATCCCATTCAAATTTCCAGAATGTGCTACCATCAGGCTTTGGCTTGTTATCATGATTTAGCAGAATTGTCTTTGCCTTTGCTTTTATCCTTGGAAAAATATTAAGTAACTCGTCCATGGGAAGCTGCCCTAAATCTTCAGCTAAGAATATATTATAACCTTCTTCTTCAATAGCTTTAAGGAGAGGTTTTGAATCAAAACTCTTAAACCCTTTTATCTTTTTCCCCTCTGTTGTATAGCACCTGGTTACAAAATCCTCATCTTTTACATTAAGCGGTTTCCCATGAGGAAATTCTCTATAATGACTAAATACCTTTACCTCATACCCTTGTGACCTCAACCACTCAATAAGCGGTGTTGTATGCCTTGACACTCCGCCGTCCGTGTTCCATGAACCCATTACTGCTATTTTTAGTAGTTTTCCTGCTGGTCTGGATATCTCTTCTTCCTGTTTTTCAAAAAGATCTTTCTTTTCTTTTATACGTTTAAGATAACCGCGTATTATCCTGTAGACTGTTACCCCCAGGACAATTGCGGCTAATCCAAGCAGTATATCCCATATAGCATTAGTATGGATCAGGTACTGGAAGAACATGGTAATATTATCAATGAATACCGGTTCGCCGATCACAGCCGGATCGACTGAAATAGCGGCATCCAGAGCTTGCTGAAAAATATCCGCATATCCGGGAATAGCGCCTGTTACGGCGTCCAGCGGCCCTGCAACCGCCGCTTTTACCTGGTTTATTATCTGGGGATTTACGATAAAACTTATATCCTGCTGTATCGCTTCACTGATGAATTCATACATCTGTCTTGTTGTCGGATTATCAATACCTTTTGAGATCAGATATTCCCTTGAGACTTCCCAGGCTGACCCTTGCGATCTTATAATCCCTATCACGTATAATGCACGGGTGGCTGCGGATGCGGCAAGCGCTGTACCTGCATAATGTATGTATGTAAATAAGAAAGCCGTAATGCCTGCTATAAACGGCAATATACGCTTCCAGAACGCTCTCTTTTGAACCGGTACGGGAGCTTCTGATACTTCCGGTTCCTCCGCCTTTTTCTCTTTCACTTTGTATTCTTCCATATCCTGTTTAAAAAACCAGCCGGTATTCATTATCAACCTGGGAACCGCCCACAGGGCATGAACTATACTGGTCACAAATCCCGCCGTAAAGACCACAAGTATGCCTGCGAATATAAAAGTCGGTATAAAGCCGTACTGTACCGGTATCTCAAAAAGCGTAGAAAATATACCTGCCACACCGTCGCCCGTAAGCATTGTCGAGCCCATTACCACGAACGCCTTATTCAATGGTGCAAGGTATTCCTGGAGATAAGGCTGTATCTTCGGCAGATGTATTATCGCGGTAATAACCACAGGTACAAAACCGAAAAGCCAGTTTATTGTGCGCATGAACCGCTGGGGCCATTTCTCCTGGCCGAACTGGATACCTGCCAGGTGGGCGACATAAGGTTTTGCCAGAAGCGACAGCGAGATAATACTGAAAATGATAAACCACGAGGGCGGTATAATAGTGGCTATCGCACCGGCAAATATTCCGGAACCCGCCATTATCGATACCGGGGCAAGGTTGGCGACAAGCCTTATCCAGAATTCTCTCTTTGCCAAACCATATTTCTGCTTTGCGTTATAAAAATCCGGCGGAGCAGTCTTTTCATCGGACTTAGCATACTTTTCTCTTGCCATCCTGAAGGCTATCCTTGCATCGTCCAGGGTGTTTTTCTTCTGCTTCATTTCCTTGATCCCGGGCCAGCTCAATATCGCTCCGTATATCGATCCTAAAAGAACGAGGATGGGGACCCCCAGGAATGATGTAGACGCGCCTGAGAACACGATTGCGCCGAAGTAAACCAGGAACATCGCGGCACCCACGGTATGGGAGGCCCTGAAAGCCCACAGGTTCTCCCATATCGGGATGTTCCTATCATCCATGGGATTGGTTCCGCCTGCGCCGGCGTTAACACCCTTTTTGATAAGGTCGTTGATCGTCAGTAAATGGACCCTGACTATTGCAAGCGGTTTTTCTATCACATTCGGGAGCTGTAAGGGATGGGACATGAATAGTTCCGCGAGCATATTAAAGCTCCTGAATATGCTTATAGCGGCTTCTACCGGTACCGAACCCAGCCGGAGAACGAAAAGAGCAAACGGGTTATATACTTTAATACCGAAAAATTTATGTTTGTACCTGACGCGGTCCAGAAGCGGCGCCGTGACTTTAGAATGTATCAGGGCGCTTAAGACTATCACGCCCAGTGTCCAGCCCATGCCGGGCAGCATGACCTCTATAAATCCGAAACAGACCGACATGAAAAGGAAACCCATTATCTGGTAAGTCAGCAGGTATGTTTCCGCAAGCATGGCAAATTTATTCTTCAAGGAGAAAAATTTCCCATGCACTCCCTGCGCCAGCGACTTACCATGCTCAACAAGCCACTCTGAAGCCGCGTCATTTACCGGCAGCCACTTGACAAAAGTTTTAAACTGTGTGGCTACAGGAGTGTTTTCACGGTCATCATAGATTATATTGTCGCCGAAAGGAGTTTCTATCAATGCTGAATGAAGATTCCTTATAGCCGGCCTCTGGGATTTCTGCATCTGCTTGAGAAACTCCTTGACATACGGCAGGGCATCTTTATTAATCGGCGCATCTTTTCTGTCCGGCATACCTTCTTTTACCCATGAATAGATAGCATAATAGTCTTCATCTGTATTAGTATGTATCTCATCTTCGCCAGGGAAAGTTGCCAGTATACTGCCCATGATACCGCTGACCTCACCTTGCGTGAGTACTATCTCCTTACCGTCAAGCGTCTCCTTGCCTCTTGCGAATTTCTCAATACGCTTTATTATGTATCCTGAGAAAAGGCCCATCCTGGTTGTATAGAGGTCCAGTGGTATACCGGGCGCAAACGAATAGAGTTCGGATCCCTTCTTTGTCGTACCGAAATATTTACCGAATAGCCTGGTAGCGCCGGAAGCCAGCGCACCGCCCGCCTGAAGCGGCCACAGGGCGGTATGGACTGTTGATCCCTGAAGATGCCAGAGGGTCTCGGAGCGGAAACCCTTATAATCCATGGTATAGCCTGTCTTACCCTGGAAAAGCCTGATATCCGCCGAGTTGTTACGGCCGTCCTTATCGGATATCATATTAAACATATACATACCCATTCCCGGTCCGAGCCAGTTTCCGTCATCACAGATACCCCACTGTTCTACCGTGGGGTCTCCGGGAGATACCGGTTCAAACTCTTTGCCGGCTTCACTGTCCCTGTACTCTTCCCACGGCATATAGAACTCAGCGGGATCATTCGAGCGGCCGGGCCTGAAGATGCCGTGGAAGAAAGGTGATTCATGTACAGGAGCTATAGCCGCAAATTCATCATCTTCCAGTGTTTCCCGGACAAGATGCGGCACTCCAAACCTCAGCTTGTATCCCCCTATTTCAACAGTTACAGGTCTCATGAGAGCAGGATCTATTATATCTCTCTTTGTTTCCTGTACCAGCCGGCGGATATTATCCGCCGTATCGCCTGTTATATTATTGGCTGCAAGGATACTGTCTGTATCGGTCAGTTCGGCGTTTAAGAGCTCAGCAGCCAGATCTATGCTGATACCGCCCGCGGCTATCGCCTCGACGGCTGTCCTTACCTTATGCTCGTATTCTATCTGACCGTTTATCCGGCCTTCAGTCCCGTCCTCTCCCCACACAAACCAGCGCAGGACCTTGGAAGGAGTTATAATAGGCTTCTTTCCGGCAGGCGTAAACCATATCTGCAGGACTTCGGAGCCGTCATGATAGACTCCGTCTTCGTCCGTATAGGAGAACTCGTCTATCAGATCAATGATCTTTGATCTCTCATCTATTATCAGTTCGGTGAGCTTGTCTATCTTTCTGCGCGAGACCTTTCCGGGTATACGCTGTTCTAAAAGCGCCTTTATCTCTTCCGCTTCCGACGCGCTGGTTTTTATGTCAAGCAGTTCGCGGTTCAACTCGCCCCGCATCTTTTCATCTTTAACCTGCCTTCTAAGTATTACTGATATGTTTTCAGCTATCTCTTTCCTGAGGAGCGGCTGAGTTCCTGTCATAACCTGGTGAATCAGTTCCATATAACCGGCCCTGTCAATACCCGAGTCCTTTGAATGCTCGCGCTCCTGAAATATGGTATTAAGTATTTCATTATGATACTTCTCATCAACCAGCCCGCTTTCTTCTAAAACCGCCGGTATATTGGCATCTTTCCTGAACATCTTTTCTATAAGCTCCTGGATCTCTATTTTTTCATCATCTGACAGGCCCAGCCTCAGTTTGCGCTTAAAACTGGGTTTCTTCGCCGCGTATTCCAAAATAAGGCTCCTTACTTTTACTTTTGCATTGCCATGAGCGAATATTTTCTGATCATTCATCAGGAGCTTTGTTATGTCAGGCTTATTGAAAAGAAGGATATGGCGGAACTTCGCATCCTTGTTTCCGCGTATTGTTACCGCCATCTTATTGATAACATCCCGGAAATGTTTTACAAATTCATCTATACTGTTAGGAGGCGGATACCACGGGCTTAACAGAACCGCCTTTTTACCATCTTCGAGATGGAGCGTCTTTTGATAATCCCGGCCCTTGCTGGATCTTGTGGGATTGATATCCATAATACCGGTATCGTCGATCTCTTTATAGATCTTTTTGTCTATCGGATTGGCAAATGTGGAACCTATCCTCCTGGCAAACCATTTTGAAGTCGTCACGTTGTAAATAATGAATATCGCCGCTACAGCTATGAATACCGGCGTTGAAAATACGGGAGCGAGAAACGATAGAGTCGCCGCAAGACCAAGTTTAAAGAGCATAAAACCCACTACCCAAACACCAAAGAGGAATATTCCCGTCTTCTGTGAAAGGAACTGAAGTATATTCAGCTCGGGTATGAATTTTACAAGTATCCAGTTGAGCAACATGACCGGTATAACCGCGATCAGACTTATTGCTTCCGGAAACGGGTTGTATGTAAGCAGTATCAGAGTAAGGAACATCGATGTAAAAAAATTAACCAGGAAATCCAGCGTGAGAAGGTTAACCCGTGAGAATTTATCAGGGCTCAACCTGCGGTAAACCTTTGAGCCCAGTACTTTTTTAAGCGGCTCCGACAGATACCTTTTAACAAAGATCTTATACAATGCCATAGATATAGAGAAGATAAACGAGAAGAGAGCCGCTCTCTCAACTATCGAACCGCTGCCTATCAGCAGCCGCCTCCATATCGATGGTTCTTCTTCTTCACCCGCGACCGCAGGTATATCTGCTTTTTCATGCTCGAATATATTATCGAGTATCTTTTGAGAATCGGATCTTTCACCGAAAAATATCTTATACCATCCGGGCTCGGCCTTTAAAGGCGCGAACTGGTCTATCCTTACCTTCTGCACCATCATATAGGCTTTATCTACGACAGCTTTTACCTTGTTTTCAAATACTGCCATATCTTCCGGTGAAATATTATCGAATCCGGGAACATCCTTAAAAAGTATTTCAAACAGGCCTATACGCTTGGAAAGGTCCTTCTGAGCCATATCGTAATAGAGCAGCAGCTGAAAATCATTCAGTTCAGACAGCCTGAAGATGAAATTCGGATCGCTTTTTTCGATCTTATCCCATTCCTCCCTGAATACGCGCAGAAACGACTGGGTCTGCTGTACCTTCTCTATAAGGCTCTTCAGATCAGCCGCTTTCATACCCCGCTTTACCATGACCTCGGTGATCTCCTCCACTATCTGATTCCTGCGGTCTATGCCTTTTACACCCAGGTCTTTTATCTGAAAATCAAGGTATTCCTTAAGACCTGTCTTTGCTCCGAGCAGATCTGCAACTCTTTCCGGCAGCATACTTTTTACAAAATCAGGTACAACCCGCTCAGCCCAGGACGGTGCCGGCGGTGAGGTCTTGAACAGGTAATCGGTGAGTAGGAGCTCGACTTCCTTTTTTATATCACCCCTCATAGATTCGTTATAGATAGGTTCGGTATAGAGTTCAGCTATACCTAAACGGAGCAGAGAATCCGCCCTGAAATATATTTCCTTATCGCCTATGTCTGCGCCCATCTCTGCCGCTTTTGATTTTAGAGTCTTTGATATATCCACCCATTCGCGTATATCTTCTATCGTTACGGCGGCGGCCTGGGCATCGGATGCAATCCTTCTTGCTTCACTGTCACGACGTGCAGTGTTTATATATTTCCGGCCTGCTTCCTTGAAAAAAGTCTTTAATATTTCCGCCGTTTCAAGCGATCTCTCAAGTTTGGTAAGATCCTGTTCCCGGCCGGCCTTAACCGATTTAACGGTAGTCCCTTCTTTCTCCTGCAGCGCTTCCGCTATGGCCTTCAGAGTCGAGGAGTCCACATAACCCCATCTGTCAAATATCGGAGCGGCCAGTGATGAGACCAGCGATTCTTCATCTCTTGTATCTACTTTCCCGCCGGTAGCTCTTTCGTAAATCGCCTTTATTCTTTCCGGCAGGTATTCATACCTTAGAAGGACCTCTTCTTCGGAATACCCGCATTCTATCATCATGTTGATGAGGAAACTCAGATCCGAGTCGCTCAAAGCTGTACCGTTCTGCCTGGCTTTTTTTGCGATAGAATATCTGACATCTCTCATATTCTTGTATTCACTGAGATGTTTCAGGTTAAACTCTTTTCTCTCTGCCCGTTCTTTTGAAAGTCTTTCCTTAAACGTATCCAGAACTTCATACTCTGCTGTCTCCCTCTCCAGATACCCGGCTATCTCGCCTTTTCTTTCCTTCCAGTTGAGCACATGATCTATGAGCTTACCTGTTAAGACAGCTTCCATCTCACTCCACGCCTGCCGCAGTTCGGGGGAATCTACCCTGCGGTCATCCTTATACAGTTTCTCCCCCACCAGTTCAAAAAAGACCTTTCTAAGCACAACATAACGCGTAAGAAGCTGCTGCTGTACCATCTCTATTTCAGCCTTTGTTATATCCTTATATTTTGCTTTTAATTGAAACTCCAGCTCGTCCCACTGCTCAAACCACCATTTTTCTTCCTCAGGATCAAGAAGTTCCTCAAAAGAGACGGAATAACTCCATCTAAGGAGCCTCAGAAGATTCTTCTTGCTATCGCCCAGATCACGGTAAGCTGAATCCAGGTTGAAGATGGATCCCGCGCGCCCGATTATCTTGAACCGCTGTTCATCGAGGTTAGGGTCTCCTTCTCTGAAAAGAAAGATAGCTGCATCCAATACCTGGAGAGGGAAGACATATTTACCCGCGGATTCGGTCCAGTTCACCGCCTGTACAAAAGCCGCATCGTTGATCCAGTTATCAAGATATTTTTCTACATCCTCATATGACCCGCTTACTTTACCCAGTTCCTGTAAACGCAGTATCCTGGAAGCCATACCTATCCGCTGCTCATCCGACATCCTGGGCATCATGGCCTCAAGGGCCTGGCGGTCAACGCCGGTTTCCTTCAGGGCTCTTCTCTCTTTCATTTTCTTATAGAATTCCGCAGGACCGTCTTTAAGTACTTCTCTCAGCATCCTCAAAGGCGTCTTTACATAATCGCCGATTGTCTCTATCTCAAATAAGGATTCTCCCAGTATAACACCTATCTCTTGCTCCATGCGAGGCAGCAGTTTACTAGACATGTATTTCTGTATCATGCCGTCATATTTAAATATGCGCGCGACTTCATCGGGTGTCCTCGCTTCATCTCTTATCAGCTTCAGGTAAGGAGATATCTCTCCTTCCTGCAGGAGAACAGGCGCTCCCCTGGAATCCTTGTGGTAGACAGAATAGACCGCTTGAAGGAACATCTCGTTATAAGTCTCCGATACGAGAGCCTCCGCATCATAACCCATCTGGGGCATATACTGGACAGCGCGGGATACAGCCTCTTTAATATCCACATCCCTGTCAACGAGTCCTTTATCATAGCCCCTGGCCGGGTCTCCGCTGACAGCCGCAAACATATTCTCGGCGTCCGACTGATCCATCCATGGGGGCCGGCTTGCAGCGTTGTTCTTGAATTCTTCCAGTTTTTTGACAAGTTTTACCCCGGCTTTTTCGTGACGCTCAACAGCTACCGCTATATTATTCACTATCTCAATAAGCATTTCCCTGTATGAACGGCCGGAATAGTATCTCTTAAACTCATCGGACAAAGGCTGTTCAGGAACAAGGTCGTTCACCATACGGTAAAGGTATCCGTCCTGACCGGAAGCTATCTCTATACCCGCTGCCGAAGCTGTCCTCTGTATAAGTATGAGATCGCCCAGCGTGCTGGTTATCTCTTCCGGCGTGAGCTTGACTTTTCCGTTCAGGCGCTCCAGCGTCATGACCATACCGCTGATCTCTCCCCACTGTTTTTTACTCCTCAGTTTATCCCTTGTATTGAAATCGAATTTCATCGGCCGGCCGATCAGTTCAAAGTATGTCTCCAGGGCCTTTATGTTATTTTGAGACGTATTCTCTATGTTTATAAGATGCGCGGCTACCTGTTCATCGGTCCAGTCTTCACGCAGCCAGTCCGTTGCAATAGCTGACAGGAACCCCTGGCCTTCCGAGTCCAGCCAGTTAATACTGTCCTTTTCCGATAGTCTGCCCTGCAAACGGAATACTCTCTGGGCTTCTTTTATATCTTTAAGCCTTACCACTTTCCCCATAAACTTTTCAAAAGCTGTCTTCAGTTCTGCTATTTTTTCTTCGGGAGTATCTCTCGGATCTATCTCCATATCCCTCAGAAACTGGCTCGCCCAGAACATCCCGGTAGCAAGTATAACGCTGCATCTCGCTTTCTCCGATTCGATCTCTATCTGGTTGACCAGTATAGCCTTATCTCCTAACGGGTGGCCGCCCTTATATACCCAGCGTATCATCAACCTTAAAAATTCCGATTCCGGCAACTGAGCGAGATCCGCGACAGAAGCATCTGCGGCAAAGTTCCTTATCACCGGTATAAACGGTTCAATAATAGACAGGTAAGAATCTATATGTTCCGGCTTCAGCCCGTACGCCATGGCATAAGCTGTAAGAGCGCGGTACATCCCTTCTATCTGAAGGTTGCCGAATTTCACGAGCTTATCATCTGATAACTCATTCGCTATAAAAGGGATCGCGCCCAGTATCCGGTTAACTGACTTGTGTATATTATCCCTGTAATCCATTGCCCATCCTTCAGGCAGAGACTGAAGCATCAGCCTGTTCCATGTAGTAGACCTGGAAGCCAGCCACCGTATATACTCTTCCTGCTGCTCTTTTGAAATGGGAGCATCATTATGTCTCTCGGTAACCGCTGTCCTTATCATCTTCATATCAGTATCCATGCGCTCTCCGAGCCATTTCTGCTGTTCTTCGGGTGTAAGAGCGCGGCCGGGTTCCGGTACATATTTATTTTCTATAACCTCGGTTATAGTGCCGTCTGCCGCGACTTTCTTTACCATTTTCAGATCTTTTATCTCCAGGGCATAAAAGAGAGCGATACCTATTTTCTTGGTTATGTTCCTGTCTGATACCTCACCTATATCGGTGATAAACTGGAGCGACTGGTAATAAGGAAAAAGCCTGTTGAAAACAGGGTCTATATAGAGTGAATACATATTTGAGAGCGCCCTCGGATCAGTTACATCTTTCAACTCGTTAAATACGACAGGGGCGAGTTTTGCGAACCACTCCATTATTTCAGGATCGTCAAACATATATGATCTCTGAAGGTCCTGAAAGAATCTTGCCCAGTCGTCTCTATTCAGTTCATAATCATCGGTAGCGCCTATACCTGTCTGGTTTAGAAACTTATCCGAATTCTGTTTGATATAGTATGGCCCGTCGTAAGGAAGATGTTCGAAAGGAACGGCTATATCTTCGCCTTTTTTTGCGGGAGCCGGTATTTTTGATACGGATCTAAGCGGCACGGGATCAGTCAGCGGGATCTTATCCCATTTCTCTTTCTGCAGTCTCATAAGATCCTGCCACTCCTTAGGAGGCTCTATACTTTTTTCCTCTATAACTCTTCTGTCCAATTCGGATAGCAGATTATCTTCTCCGGATTCCAGGTTCAGCACCTCTTCAAACGGCGGAATACCTTCAAGTCGGCCCGAAAGGATCTCGTAAGAACTGGCTATTTCTACCAGATAATAGGCTCTTTTACTCATCTCACTGGCTATCCTTGAGACATGACTTGACAAAACGCTTGCCTGAATACGGCCCTGCCTGTATTCCTGGAAGAGCTGATCAGTAATATCCAGCATCTGTTTTATTTCCTTGTCCTTCTGCTCTACCATGCGTATAGATTCTATTATCTTCTCCACCGCCTGTACCACTTCGGCCTTTATGTTGTATCCGGCCTGTTCTTTCATAATAGCGGTCTTTTCAAGTTCTATCCGGGCTATCTCCCTGTTAAGTCCCCCTTTGCCGCCTATTATCCTCCACTCAAGACTTATCGGGAGTTTATCATCCAGCCTTTCCATGAAAGCGTCCCATTCAACATTGAGATATACATTAGGAAGAGCTGTTCTTAATATTTCCGCCTTGATCCTTGCTTTCTGCTGTCCTTCAAGCGCCTCGAACCTTTTCATTTCAAGCTGGTCTTCCATTACAGGGTCCTGGACAAATACGCTCTCAAGTTCACCTTTGATACTATCCGAGATGACCGCGGCTCCCGGGAGCGACTTCAAAGCCGGAACGACTTTTGATTCGCCGAGTAGTATATAAAGCTCCTGTATTACATTGACAAGTTCCATTTCGGCGTTACGGGCCTCTATCCTCAAGCCGTCCTCATGCAGTTTTGCATCTATCAGTTCATACGGCTCTTTAATACCGTAAATCGTATATTTCTTCAGCCGCTGGGCATCTACTTCAAGGAGAGTATCATAGATGACCTCTTTTGATTTTATCTCGATATATTTACTGTACACCCTGGTCAGCCTTTCCTGTATATTCTGTCTTGTCTCAGTAAGGGTTATCTTTGATGCGTCTACCGCGAATTCCTGAGCCCTTATATCATACGGCGTAAGTGATACCGAACGGTCAAAGAAGTTCCATTGCACGCCGCCGACACCCAGCCGTACTGTATTATTTAAAACACCTCTGGCTTTCATATATGCAAGTTTTGCTTCTTCTATCTCTGCTTTAAGCCTGGCGAGCTTGACGGGAGTGCTCTCCTCAGCCCTCTTTTTCGCATCTGCAAGACTGATAGGTTTTTCATTTAAAACAGCGGCTGACATCTCGGCGGCGGCAGATCCCGGTGTCAAGTCTGACGGATCCATGAATACACTAAGCGCTATTTCCGCTTTATAGAGCTCTCTTATCGCTTCAACCCACTGTTCCTGATAGCCCAGCCGGGCTTTTTCAAAGAAAGCCCTTTGCCTCTGTTCTTCAAGCGTCGGAGATCTATCGAGC
>JBDRKX010000048.1:0-21109 GCA_043813605.1 Elusimicrobiota bacterium
GTAGTATAGGACGGGAGGCCCCTTCTTATATCGACCTCGACGGTCACGGGGTAGGCGTCTATTCCCATAACAGCAAAACTTTTCCCTATACTTACAGCCATAATTTAATTAGTTTATAATTATTAATGTTCCTTGTAAACATACGCCTGAATGAACTGCTGTACTTACAACAGCAGAGCTGAGGGATTCCTTTTTATTTATCATGCGCTGTCATACTTCTTGCAAAAATGCTGATTCTTGCTAAAATAAACACGTCTGCAACAAGCAGATCCTTTATTAGATGAGACTATTTTTACCGTTATCACTTATACTGCTTCTTAACTGCCATGCGCTCCTGGCAGAACCGGCATATTCTGCTGACTCCGGCGGTGCACAGCCGATTAAAACATACAATATTGAAGACCTCAATAAAAAAAGACTCACTATACAGACTTTTCCCATAAATGGCCATATGGCAGTCTTGACCCTTCCGGACGGCCAAACGGTTCTAATAGACTGCGCCGGGCGGACAGATGTCCGTGATATACACACTATACTCACTAAACAGCTCACGGAACCTAATACTGCAGCTAAGCCCCGCAGAATAGCTCTTATCTTTATTACCGGGACTGACAGCGGAAGATCAGGAGGATTAAACGACATACTCGATAATTTTAGTGTAAAACAGCTAGTAACGGCTGTCGGAACAAAAGATATGAAATGGAATACCTCTCTCGGAGACATGATCATCTCTTCCGGTAATAATAACTGTATTCATACGAATCTTGCTAACGACGAAGAAATACTGATAGGTACTCCGCCCGTAAGTTTCCGGGCTCTCGGACCTTCTTTCCCGGGTGATGATTCGGTTTTTTCGATTCAACTGTCTTATCTTGATTCTGTTTTCTTTTTCTATTCGGCCTCCTCCGGTAAAAACGACAGATATCTGGCCGAAAAATACGGTGACTCGCTTAAAAGCGATGTGCTGTGCCGCGTATCTGATCCGAGCCGCCTTCTCATAAGTAATATTAAAGCACGATTTTTTATCAGTCCGGACAAAGAAAACAGGATCATTACGGACGGTAACCTCTATTATATTTACGGTTCGGAAGAAAACCTTATAAAAGAACTTGAAGAATCGCTTAAAAAAGCGGGTGATATGCTGAAAAAATACCGATACAATGACGCTATCGCTGGATTAAACAGTATAATATCTCATCCGGCTGAAGGAACACAAATTGACAGTATAAAAAACAAAGCTTCTGCAAATCTCGATTACACGCTAAAGGAAAAAACTGCCAGGATCAGTTTTTTATGGAAACAAGCCGTAGACTCCTATAATGAAAGAAAATATGAAAAAACGGAATATGCTCTTAAAGAAATACTTGAAATCGAGCACTCACACGGAAAAACCCTGGAACTCTTAGAAAAGACCAGAAATAAAATTAAAAATACAGATAAAGCAGAATACTGAAAATATTTTACACTTAAAAACGAGGTGCCTTTAGATCAGATTTTTTGATATTGCTTATTGCTTTTCGTCTGCCGGTTCTGTTTCAAATGCGATCTCTGACAGCTTGATCCTGAGGTTTTCAGGTTTCGCCGCTTCAAAATAAGCGAATGCTTCCTTATTTTTAAACTGTTCTTCTTCAAACTGAAGATCTATTTCCTGTTCTTCACCGGGCTTGACATGAGCTTCTTTGCTTACCACATTGATAGTGAATATCTTTTTACCTGCCGGATTTTTTATGCTTAAAAGCGCTTCCCAGGCAGATATCTTTTTCTCGGCATTGTTTTTACATACGATTTTAAGGCGCACTTTTTTCCTGAATCTGCGCATAACAATATCATATCTGCCTGATAGTTTTTCTTTTTCAAATGATGTTATTTCTATTATTGTGGGGGCGGTGTTCATGTTCACATCTGCTTTACGGACCCATCCCACAAGATTTACTTTTACCCAGTCGGGTTCTTCTTCCAGTATCTCAAACGGGGCAGAATCTTTGATCTGACCTATCTTCATGCCGTTCATTGATATATGAAGGTCGGTATTCTTCTTTGTAAGATAGGCGGCGGTGAAGCCTTCTACAGATATGCCGGCCTGAATTATCAAAAACAGAATAATTATTTTTTTCAATGTGATATCCTCCTGATACTTTTTTATAATTTAACGATGCTCATTTTACAAAAGATATCTAAAACCAGTATATTTACATAATAAAACAAATTAAATACTATTCTCCCGGTTTCTTTATAGAAGCGTGAGTATTTATTAACCCGTTTGCTGCTTCTACGAAATTCTCCATACTAAAAGGTTTGGACAGAAAAGGCACATCCAGCATATCGGGTGTCATTTTTCCCTTTATTTCATCCCTGGACTGACCGGATGCAAATATTATTGGTATTAAACGGGTATTATCTGAATCTTTCAGTTTTCTAAAGACTGTCAGCCCGCCGCCGGGCATATTGATATCAAGGACAATAAGATCAGGGCTTTCATTATTGGCCAGGGCAACAGCAGTATCGGCATCCTCCGCAGCTAATACCTCATACCCGTTATCTTCCAGTATTGACGTGAGTATAAAAACAACACTTTTACTGTCTTCAACTATAAGGATTTTCTTCATTTTCATATATCTGTATCATAATTATTCTATCTTCTGAAACAGAAATTGTCAAAATTGAGTTTCAGCGGCATTACCCCGGTTTTATTGAATATCTGCAGTAAATGCGTTTTTTATAATATTTACCCGGCTATCGGTTACTTCCACTACATCAAACCTCACATCTTTACCGGTAATATTCCGGCCGGAAATATATGCCCTGGCAATATCTATGATCTTTTTTTGTTTCCTGAAGTCAACAGCCTCCCCCGGAGTGCCATAGATATCCGAGCTCCTGTATTTCACTTCTATAAAACACAAAACGGAACCCTGGAACGCTATAATATCTGCTTCGCCGAGTCTGCAGCGCCAGTTAGTATGAATTATCCTGTAATTGTTTTTTTCGAGGTGAACAACGGCTTTCTTTTCCGCTGTCTTTCCTTTTGAGAGGTTTCCTTTAATATTGCCTGATTTCCTTTATTCTTGCTTTCTTTCCGTAACGTTCGCGCATGTAATAAAGTTTAGATCTTCTGACTTTGCCTTTTTTGAGCACAGTTATTCCTGTAATAAGCGGGGAGAAGAGCGGATATATTTTTTCAACACCTATCCCGAATGAATATTTCCTCACAGTAAATGTCTTGTTTATACCGCTGCCATTTCTTGCTATTACAAGCCCCTCGAACGCCTGAACGCGTTTTTTATCTTTTCCGACTGTCATTTCTACCCGGACATCGTCTCCGGACTTGAAGTCCGGTATATCTTTTTTTATATATTTATCTGTTATATTAGCCATATTTGGCCTCCCGGTCCCTGTATTCTTTTATCTTCTTATGGTCACCTGAAACCAGCACTTCGGGTACTTTCAATCCCCTGAATTCCCTTGGCCTGGTATATACCGGATACCCCCTGTCCTCTTCCAGTGATTCTGTATCTCCGAGGACCCCCGGAATAAGTCTTACTGCTGCCTCTGTTATTATAAGTGCTGGCAGTTCGCCTCCTGAAACAATAAAATCCCCAACGGAAATCATACTGTCAACAAATTCCCTTACCCTGTAATCAATACCCGTATATCTTCCGCATATCAATGTCATATCTCTGCCGGAGAGCCCTTGTGCCGTTTCCCGGCAAAAATGTTTTCCCGAAGGAGAAAGGAGTATCCTGATACCCGGCGTATCCAGACTTTCCAGGGCTCTGACTACGACAGGCGCGGTCATCACCATGCCGGGACCTCCGCCAAAAGGAATATCATCTACCTTGTTATGTTTATCTTCGGAAAATGCTCTTACATCAACAGCGTTGATCTCTACAAATCCTTTTACTATCGCCTGGTTCAGCACTCCCACATTAAGGTATGATTCCACCTGTTCAGGGAAAATTGTAAGGATATTTATTATAGTTTTTTTCAATGACCAAAAACCTCTTGACCTGTCTGGATATATGCAGATCCTGGCAGTTTACAGAAAGAGTAAAAGAAAACCGGTGTTAGACTATCTTTTGGGCTCTACTATTTCAACAGTAACACGGTTGCCGCTCCTGATAGAAGCTGCATTCACTATAGTCCTGATAGCTTTTATTGTTCTTCCCTGTTTGCCTATTACTTTGCCCACATCCGCCGGGTTCGTAGTTATTTCTATTATTGTCGTCTGCTCGCCTTGAACTTCCCTTGCAATTACTTCGTCCGGATTCTCTACCAGTTTTTTTACGATTTGGCTGACTAGGTCTTTCATAGTGCCTCCTTAATCGAGCTCTTTCTTAATTTCATTACAATTGATTTCACTGTATCAGTAATCTGTGCGCCTTTCCTTTTCCATTCCTCAACTTTTTTCAGGTCGATCACTGCATTCGGAAAATCATCCTGCGGATGATAATGTCCCAGTGTCTCCAGGACTCTGCCGTCTCTTTTCTTTCTAGAATCTACGACAACAACCCTGTAATTAGGGTCCTTGTGTCTACCTGTTTTTTTTAGTCTTATTTTTACACTCATAGTCTGTTATTCTAATTATTTATAAAAACTTGTCAAGTATAGCCTGTTTACCTGATAATTTCGCCTAAATCCTATATGGCTGGAGCTCAACCGGTATTATTCTCCGGGGATCTTTCCCGGCACTTAAGGCGAATTCCATTCCGAAGGGCGCTTTTTCCTGATTCCGGCTATATATTCTATTGCCGCTACTATTCTTAAGGCGGCCTTTCCGTCACCATAAGGATTTACTGCATCAGAGAATCTTTTTTGGAGATTTTTGTCTGTAAGCATCTTTCGGCCCCATTCAAAGATGTCATCTTTACATGTTCCTATGACTTTTACTGTGCCTGCCTGTACTGCCTCAGGCCTTTCTGTGACCTTTCTTAAAACAAAAACAGGTTTCCCCAATGCCGGCGCTTCTTCCTGGATACCGCCTGAATCAGTAAAACAGAAATCGCACCTTTTAAGGAGCCATACCATATCCGTATAAGACACGGGTGGGATCAGGTAGAAATTATGGATCCTTTCAAGCATTTTCTCTGCCGTATCCCTTACTTCCGGATTAAGATGTACGGGATAGACAAAATTAACATCCGGGAACTCTTTTGACAGTTTAGACAGCCCGCGGCATATATCCCTAAGCGGCGATCCCAGGTTTTCTCTTCTGTGAGCGGTAATCAGCACTACCCTTTTCCTCACAGACAGCCTTTTAAGTATCCTGTTAACCGGTTCTATTTCACTGCCGGCGGTCTTTAACAGGGTATCTATCACAGTATTGCCTGTAATAAATATGTTCTCTCTATTAATATTTTCCTTCAGCAGGTTTTCCTTATTGCCGGGGGTGGGGGCAAAATGGTACGAACTGAGGGCATCCGTAAGCCGCCTGTTCTGCTCCTCAGGGAAAGGGTTCATCGGATCATAAGATCTTAATCCCGCCTCCACATGCCCGACGGGCACCATGCTGTAATACGCCGCAAGAGCCGATGCCAGTGTAGTTGTCGTATCTCCGTGAACGAGTACCATGGATGGTTTCTCTTTGCGGTATATATTATTCAGCCCTTTTACGCACCTGGACACTATACCGTTAAGAGGCTGAGACCGGAGCATTATATTCATATCATAATCCGGTTTAATGCCGAATATCTTTATTGCCTGGTCCAGCATTTTGCGGTGCTGGCCGGTTACAACAGTTTTCAGTATAAACCTGCCGTTTTCCCGTATACAATCGATAACCGGCGCCATCTTTATGGCTTCCGGCCTTGTTCCGAAAACGACCATTATTTTTGTTCTAGTCGGACACATTATATAAAGTAATAAGTATAGCCATTGCGCCAAGAACAAAAGTTATCATATATATTCTAAGTACGACCTTTTTTGCGGTCCAGCCTTTCCTGTATAGCAGACGATGATGCAAATGGTCCTTATCCGCGGTCATAAAAGACTTGCGGCTGAATATCCTTCTAAAAAAAGAAAACACCGCATCAACTATCGGAAATCCGAATATGATCAGGGGTATGACAAGAGTAACCGCCGCCGCCACTTTAAGGATGCCTGTTATCGTTATGACTCCGGCCATAAATCCCAGAAGCAGGCTTCCTGAATCACCCAGGAATATTTTTGCCGGCGGGAAATTAAATTTAAGAAATCCTACGCAACTCCCGCACAGCACTATTGCCATCACTGCCGCCAGTTTCAGTCTGTCAACTACAAGCGGTTCGGTCTGTATGTACATCTGATGAAAAGTTATGATGAAAAAGACCAGTGTGGCTATGGCCATAACTCCTGTAGACAACCCGTCTATGCCGTCTATAAGATTTATCGAATTAATAAAAACCAGTATCCACAGAACAGTTATCGCTATACCTATGTAAAGCGGCATATCGAAATATGAAGACATGAACGGCAGCCTGAACCCCACTATCTTGATCCCATACTGTATTACAAGCATGGATGCTATTATCTGACCAAGCAGTTTTGTCGTAGGCGCCACGCTCCTTAGATCATCAACTGCCCCTATTAATGTGATCACTACGGCGCCCACAGTAATACCTTCGAGCAGTTTCAGTATATAGCCTGAATTACCGTAGAGCATGTTCCTGAAATCCGGATTGGCATGTTTCAATATAAAAATAGTGCCGAATATTCCGGCAAATATTGCCAGTCCGCCCCAAAGGGGTATTTCTTTACGGTGTATTTTACGGCCGGATGGTTTGTCAATAGCATTGAACCTTATAGCAAGAGAACCCACTACGGGAGTAAATAACAGCGATGTGAAAACAGATGTTATAAAAGCCAGCAGATAGAACTCGTAATTCATAAATGACCGATTTTTGCCGAATCCACTATTTTGTCCCGAATATCCTGTCTCCCGCATCACCCAGTCCGGGAAGTATATACCCGTGGTCATTAAGACATTCATCTACTGCAGCCGTATATATAGATATGCCCTTATGATATTTTCTCACTTCGGCTATTCCTTCCGGCGCTGCTACAAGGCACATGATCCTTATATCCTTAACATTAAATACTCTGCATATATTAAGCGCTTCGACTATGGTATGGCCGGTAGCCAGCATGGGATCGATCAGTATTGCCATCTGGCAACTGGAAATATTTGACGGGAGCTTTTTGTAATATTCTACCGCTTCCAGTGTTTCAGGGTCCCTGTAAAGCCCTATATGCCCGACCCTTGCCTGCGGCAACAGTTCCAGCACACCGTCAACCATTCCTATTCCTGCGCGAAGTATAGGTATCAGCACTATTTCGGAATTCTCTACTCTTATACCCTCGGCAACCATGTCAAGAGGTGTAGTGACACTCACTTTCTTCGAATCTATGTCCCTTGTCACTTCAAAAGCCATGAGAGAGGACAACTCCCTGAGTGTAACCCTGAAATCCGTACTTCCCGTTTTTACGTCCCTGAGCCGGGTCAGTTTATCCTGGACCAGCGGATGTTCGACAACTATTACATTCTCCAATTTTTTTCTCCTGTCATGTATCCAGGGGGAACTTCTTGCAGAGTTTCTTTATTTCTTCTCGGACCGCCGATACTGTGATATCGTTCTTTTCTTTCAAAACATCGGCGATATAACCTGCCACCTGCCTCATCTGATCCGTGCCCATTCCTCTTGTAGTCAATATTGGCGTACCCAGTCTAAGTCCTGAAGCGATAAACGGTTTTGCAGGATCATAGGGTATGGTATTTTTATTGGACACTATTCCGGCTTCCTGGAGTATCTTTTCGGCATCTTTACCGGTTATACCGAGCGGCCTTAAATCAAGGAGAACAAGATGATTATCAGTGCCGCCGGATACCAGTTTAACTCCCTGGCTCATCAGTTCTTCGGCCAGGACACGGCAGTTTTCTACTACATTTCTTATATATTCCCCGTATTCCTCAGACAGTACTTCTTTAAAACAGACCGCTTTAGCCGCAATAACATGCATCAGCGGACCGCCCTGGTTCCCCGGGAAAACCGACCGGTCAATATCGGCAGCTATGTTCTCCCGGCACATTATCATGCCGCCCCTCGGCCCGCGCAGTGTCTTGTGAGTAGTTGTTGTTACGACATCGCAGAACGGCACCGGGTCAGGATGCGCCCCTTTTGCGACCAATCCTGCTATATGTGCAATATCAGCTATAAGATAAGCGCCTATTTCGTCGGCTATTTTTCTGAATTCACTAAAATCGATTATCCGCGGATATGCCGAAGCCCCGCATATAATAAGCCGGGGACTTTCTTTCAGGGCTATCTGTCTGACTTCGTTATAATCTATTTTATCGTCATCCCTGTTAACACCGTACGATACTACATTAAAATATTTGCCGCTGAAATTCAGCTTGTGCCCATGACTCAGATGTCCCCCGCAGGAAAGATCCATGCCCATAATAGTATCCCCTATATCTATCAACGCGAGATACGACGATATATTTGCCTGTGTACCTGAATGAGGCTGTACATTGACATGTTCGCATCCGAATATCTCTTTTGCCCTTTCTATGGCAAGGGATTCGGCAATATCAACGTATTCACAGCCTCCGTAATATCTTTTCCCCGGATATCCTTCGGCATATTTATCTGTCAGATGAGACCCCATTGCCTCAATCACCGCTTTTGATGTATAATTTTCAGAAGCGATCATCTCAAGATGATTCTGTTCCCGCCTTCTTTCTGCCGCTATAGCTTCATAGATCTCCTTGTCAGCTGTTTCTAAACTCATTTTCAAGCTTCTCCTTAAGTTTTATCAGATACTCGCTTATTTCATCAAAAGACTCCCTGTACGCTTCCACGCCCAGCCCTATCGGATCGGATATATCCACATACTCGCCGGATACATATTCGCTGAGCATAAATACCTTCTCTTTCTCTTCAGGGAACCTGTATACAATTTCAACCTTATGCTCTTCTGTCATTGCAAGGACAAGATCCGTCTCTTTCATTATACCCATGTTTAATAAACGCGGCTTGTGCCCGGAATAATCTATCCCTTTTTCGTCCATAACAGCTTTCAAATCCCCTATTATCGCATAATGCGGCATTGCTGCGGTACCGGCCGAATCTGCCAGAATACTTTCAATCGGGCTGGCTTCTATCATCTTTTTGAACGATCTTTCCGCCATAACACTCCTGCATGTGTTTCCGGTACATACGAAAGTGACCTTCCTTATTTGCATACTAATCTCTTATAACCCTTGCATTCCCGCCGCAGAGATTTATTATCTTTGACGGTTTTCCGCTGGGTTCGGCCGCAAAATCCGCTATAATGTCCACTTTTTCTCTTATTTCTTCGGCTACTTCTTCAATGCGGCCGGGAGCTTCATCCCCGGATATATTGGCACTTGTCGCACAAAGCGGGCCTGTAATATCTATTACTTCTAATAACGGCTCGTAGTCCGGCATTCTAAAACCGACAGGACTCCCGTCCTTACCGCTCATTATAAGCGTTACAGCGCCGGGCCAGTACTTTGAGCAGGAATCTTCCAGCTCTGCGGTTTTATCTACCCTTTCCCAGACAGACTCGATCGAAGACACCAGCATGGCTAGAGGTTTATCTTGATTCCTGTTTTTTATTTCATATATGCGCCTGATAGCATCTTCATTATCGCAGCATGCGGCTATTCCGCATACAGTATCGGTCGGGACAAGCGCCACCCCGCCCATTTTGATCACTGATGCCGTCTTTTTTATTTTATCCTGCATTATTCAGCTTAGATAATCTGCATTTATATTGACGTACTCTGGACTTAAATCGCATGTGTACACAGTTGCTTCGCCGCTGCCCGAACCCAGGTCAATTTCAATATTATATTCCGCATTCTTCATCTCCTGCCTGATACTTGAAGCATTCTCTTCAACCGGCTCTCCGTTTTTTATCCAGCTATGGCCGTTCAGGCTGAGATTGAATCTGTCCAGTGAAAAGGTTATGCCTGAAGCCCCTATAGCCGACACTATCCTTCCCCAGTTTGGTGATGCCCCATAGAAAGCGGTCTTACATAGAGGAGACCGGGAAATGGACCTTGAGGCTTTTTCTGCTTTACTATTATCTTCGGCCCCGTATACTCTGATCCTGATAAACTTTGTCGCTCCCTCCCCGTCTGCAGCTATTTTTTCCGTAAGACTGACACACACTCTTTCAAGGCATCCGTAGAAAGCATTGAAATCACCGTCTTCCGAAGTAAGCTCTCTGTTCCCGGCTTTTCCTGAAGCCGCCAGGAAAACAGTATCATTTGTGCTTGTATCCCCGTCAACGGTCAGGCAGTTAAAACTAACATCCACAGCCCTTTTAAGAGCCTTACTCAGGAGGCCCTTATCTATATCGGCATCGGTACATATAAAAGCCAGCATCGTTGCCATATCCGGAGCTATCATACCGGCTCCCTTTGCAATACCCGCAATCTTTACTTTTTTTCCGCCTACTGCAACCTCTTCTTCTGATATTTTCCTGCATGTATCCGTTGTTAGTATAGTATCGGCAAATTCATACGGTTCAAGTGACTCACGTTTTGAGAGCAGCTCTTCTATTATTTCATCGGAGTAGGAGACCTGCCTCCCGATAACCCCTGTTGAGGCTAGCAGTATTTCCTTTGTTTCTATGCCTAATCCTCTGCCCAATATTGAAACAAGTTTTTCCAGACGGCGGCGGCCTTCAGATCCCGTAGCGGCATTCGCGCTTCCTTTATTTACAAGAATTGCTTTATGCAGAGGATTACTTAAATTAGCCCGTGAAAATTCCACCGGGTGGGCGCAGCATGTGTTAGTGGTAAATACCGCAGCGACTCTCATGCCGCCGGGAACGTATATAAGACCGAAATTATTCTTTCCTTTTTCTCTTACGCTCGATATGTAAAATCCGGCCGGAAAATCCATCCTGTCTATGTCAGGCCGATGGACTCTTCAAAACCGAAAGAGACGTTCATGTTCTGGACGGCCTGCCCGGCCGCTCCTTTGACAAGATTATCTATAGCGGATATTGCCACTACGTTCTTGTTGCCCGGACCGGTAGCAACGCCTATACTGCAGTTGTTCGTATATAACACCTGGCACGTTTCCGGGAACTTTCCAGGATCACAAATGTTGATGAATCTTTCATTAGAGTAATAATCCCGGTAAAGATCATACAGTTCGCCTGATTTCATCTCTTTTTTTAAAACAGTATAAAGATTCGCAAGTATCCCGCGGAACATCGGTATCAGATGCGGGCAAAAGACTAGAGAATCCCACCCAGGTTCTGTAGTCTGGCCGAGGAAATCCAGTATTTCCCCCATATGCCGGTGCATATTGACATTATAAGGAGTAAGGTTTTCATACCGCTTTGAAAAGATCAGTTCTTTGTCTACTTTTTTTCCTGCGCCGGATATTCCTGATTTCGCATCGATAAAAACTGCGGAATCGAGCAGTTTCTCCGCCAGAAGAGGGTAGATGAGCAGTACTGCTGCAGTCGAATAACATCCCGGATTCGCTATAATACGCGCATTTTTTATTTTTTCCCTGTTTATTTCAGGTAATCCGTATACGGCATCGGCTGCATTAGCGGGATCTTTATGCTCTGTTGCATACCATTTGCTGTAATTACTGATATCGCTGAACCTGTAATCAGCGGACAGATCTACGATCAGCCGGGCCTTTGCTGTAAGTTCCGGCACGAATTCCATTGACTTGGTATGAGGAAGCGCCAGAAAAACGGCATCTGTGCCTTCCGGGATATTATCAGGATGTGCCGCTTCAAGCTTCATAGAAAATGCCCCTTTCAGGACCGGGTGAAGTTCTGAAATATCAATTCCCGCAAAACTTCTTGACAAAAGAGCGTTTATCTCTACTTTTTCGTGAGCGGCAAGAATTTTTACAAGTTCTCTACCTGTAAATCCGCTTGCACCGATAATACTGACTTTTATTTTACTGTTCATATAGCTGATATTATAATCCCTATCAGAAAAAATACAAATGCGCCAGTCAATACCAGGAATCCTATTATCCATGGCAGAACAAAAACGGTTAAAGAATCTCTTCCCGTGAGCCGGTAAAACCGGCTTATGATCTCTACCTGGAGCTGCGCCGCCCAAACTAACAATATAACTGAAAAAATCAAAAACAGTAACCAGCCGGTTATTTTACCGGCAAAAGCTTTCAGTATGAGCGCGATCGGGGCCGCAAGACAGAACGGCGCGAAACCGTACGGCAGAGCCTTAATAAAGTACTTTCCCAAACCTTTACCGTCGAGCAGTTCCGCTGAAAAATGATACATGCAGCCCAGCAGCATGATAATCCCCCCCAGCATGACAAGTCTTGCGAGCAATCCCCATGTCATGGCATATACGAACACTGTATATGGCAGCCCGGGAAATATCGCCAGTCCGGATACAACTGAAACATTTGCCAACAGAAGAATTATAAACCCGCCGAATCCGGGATCTCCCCACGACATGTTATGTACGGCGTCTTCGGGCGAAACCAAAAGGTTAAATAACATTTCCATTCAGGGATTATACAGATAAGCCAGCCCTGATAATCTCTTCTGTCCGATTATTTCCGAAAGACTGCTTTTCTGGCTTATCAGTCTTAAAATACGATAGATGTTCGGCTGAGGTTGTTTAACAAGGACCGATTCTTCTATTCCTAAAAGTCTCTCCGCTCTTTCTTTGGCAACAGTAAGGTCTCCCGTAGTATCCGCAAGACCCAGTTTTTTTGCCATTCTCCCGGTAAATATCTGTCCTTTAGCCAGTTCTCTGACTTTTTTGTCCGGTATACCGCGGCCTTTACTGACTGCTGAAACGAATTGTTCATACGCATCATCCACAAGTTCGCCGAGCAGCTTTTTTTCCTCCTGGCTGAATGGGCGGTGAAAAGACCCTGCATCTTTGTAAGGTCCGCTTTTTATCGTTTCAATGTTCATCCCTATCTTTTTCATAAGTTCAGAAAAATCCGGCGAAACAAAAATAACACCTATGCTGCCCAACACGCTGCCGTCGTTCACTACAATCTCATCGCATGCGGAGGCGATATAATATCCCCCGGACGCGGCGATATCGGCAACAGATGCCACGACAGGCTTTCCGGCTTCTCTGAGCCTCGCGATCTCCTGCGTTATTTCCTGCACCGCGCCTATCGTACCGCCGGGACTGTTTATGCGGATGATAACCGCTTTGACCCTGTCGTCTTCCCTGTAACCTTTTAATGTATCCAGTGTATTCTGAAAGCCGGACTTTGACATAAACCCGCCTTCGGACGAAGCGTATATTTCTCCGTATATTTCTACTATACCTATTGAGGGTTTCTTTGAGAACGACAGGCTCTTTCTCTTTATTAGTCTGCCGGCATTACTTACTTCTCTGTCTAATGCAAGATATACGGCTGAAAGGATGGATGCGAGAAGCAGTATCGTAAGAACCGCTCCGGCAATCCTTTTTTCCGGCATGTTAGCGTTTGGAATACTGGATACTCTTGCGGGCTTTGTGTCTTCCTACCTTTTTCCTTTCAACCATTCTGGCATCACGGGTAAGGTATCCGTTCGCACGCAGTATCTTCCTTGACTGTTCGTCTAGTTTTGCAAGTATACGGGAAATGCCCAGTCTGATAGCGCCGGCCTGACCGCTTTTTCCGCCGCCGCGCACATTTATCTTTACAAGACTTGTCTTATCTATACCGAGAAGCTTAAAAGGACTTAATGCTTCGTTAACGAGTTCCTGCCTCTTCCCGAAATAGTCATCTATAGACTTCTTATTAACGAGTATATTATCGCTCTTGCCCGTAAACATAAACACCCGGGCAACCGCGGTTTTTCTTCTGCCTACTGCATTTATTTCATTCATTCCTGCCATTTTATGTCTCCAGAGTCTCCGGATTCTGCGCAGCATGAGGATGCTCGCCGCCGGCATATATCTTCAGGCGCGTTATCATCCTGCTGCCCAGCTTGTTTTTCGGCAACATCCCTTTCACGGCATGATGCACTATGTATTCCGGGTTGTTTTTCTTTATATGCGCATAATCTATTATCTTGCTGTTCCCCGGATATTGTGACGCCTTGAAATAAGTTTTTTTCTGCTCCTTGCCGCCGGTCACTTTTACCTTTTCAGCATCGGTTACAATAAGAAAATCGCCTTTATCTTCATGCCGGCTGAAATCCGTATTGGTCTTGCCCATTAATATGACCGCTGCTCTGGTTGCCAGACGCCCCAGGACTTTGTCTTTCGCGCTTATTATGTACCATTTTCTCTCTTTCATAGTTTTTTAATTCTATTAATTTATTTCTAAAAGTCAAATAAATCAATGTGGGGTGAGTGACGGGGCTCGAACCCGCGACACCCGGGACCACAACCCGGTGCTCTGCCAACTGAGCTACACCCACCACGTATATTCTTTTACGGTTTTTCTTAACCGGGAACCAATGAGGATAAATATCTATCCTCGGCTTATCCGATCTTTACTGGTGAATTATACTACTTGTATAAAAAAAAATCAAACAGCATACAGACGGAGGTTCAGTCCATAGAACTCTGTTTCTCCTGTAGTTTTAAAGACCGGTTCTACATCACATAAAACTACAGAGACCCCGCTCCTCCCCCCGAAGGGAGTTGCGGGGCCCCTGGAAAAGCCGTCCTGTATAAAAGTCTACTCTATTGCCAGTCCTGTTTCGGCAGTGATTCTATTTTCTTCTTAGAACCACTATCATCAGTAGGGGCTTTCGGTTTTTCCGAACCATCCCCCTCGGCATCGTCCAGTATCTCATCCTGAACGGTCTCTGATCCATCTACAGAATCTCCCGCAGTTGTTTCGGATGACGGTGCTTGACTGTCACCTTCTTCTACATCGGGATCCTGTTCTTCCTCATCATTCGCATTTAATGCCGCGTTGATATCCATATTGATCGCCGGCTGGCTGATATCAATATCCAAGTTAAGTGGAGTCACATCTACACCGGGAGAAACATTCATATCCAGTGCCGGCGCAATATCCATAGCCGGTACCGGAACGGATTCAACACTTGGCATCGTCACTGCAGACATATCGTTCATTACTGCCGGAGTTTCAAGTACTGGGGCATCTGCTACGGGGATCTTATCCGGATCATGCACATCAAGTGCGTCATTGCCTTTAGCACATGTACGAGATACGCAGAACAGGGCAACGATTAATCCCATTACCATATACTTTTTCATCAGGACCTCCTTTTTCTATACAAAGTTATTTGCCGTCTTCCACATATATTATAACGTATTATTGTGAGAAAAAACCATAAAATAGGTATACGTTTTGTAAAATGTGATTCATTGTATATTACAACAATTTCAGTTTTTCGCTGATTTTAGTATATAATCAGCAAAAAATTCCGCCGCCGGCCGATGTCCGAACGATGTCATATGGACAAAATCCCACCATGCAATGCCTTTATCGTGGTTCTCTCTCATATACGAATGCAGGTCTATGACCGGAACACCCTCTTCTTTTCCGGCCCTGATCATCACCTTATGGAGCTCAAGCACCCCGGTCCCGTTTTCAGGTGAATTAGCTTCAAGTACAAGCAGTGTATCTATGCTTTTCTGCCTGTTCAGGTTAATAAATGCGGTTATATCCGTGTAAAAAGTATCCTCGTCTATCAGATTACTGGACAGATTTATAATAAGCAGTTTATGCCCGTATGACACCCATTTCTCATTGTAGTATTCAAATAACCGTGAAGAATCCGAACCCCGCACGCCCGCATTTATGCATTCAACATGTTTCCTTCCCGAAAATGTCCTGTTAAGTATTTTCTCTGTAAGATGTACGAATGTATCTTCTTCTTTAGCGGCGCCTTCCCCCCAGGTCTGTGAGCTCCCTATAAACATTACCCTCTCTGTGCCGGGACCCGGCGGCTCAGGATACTTTTCCTTCAGCATGATATCTATATAGTATTTTCGGTAGTCTCCGGTTCCGCCTCTCTAAAGAGCGCGGCTCTCACCTTGTCAATTATGCTGTCCTCTGCAGGATACCGGCCCGCAAAATATAATAACCGGTTAAAAGGACTATTCCCGCTACGACTGTCACCAGAAGCGTATTTGAAACGGTATTGAACATAATAAATTTGGGGGATTTTTGCTTATGTGAATTTCTCCCCGCTACATAGAGGTTTGCCAGTGATACAAGGAGGAAAACAATAACAGCGTACCGGATCCAGTTTTTTCCGTTAAAAAAACCCTCCCTTTTGATCCCTGTCTTTTCTTCTATTGTCACATTGTCTATAAGCGCTCTTTTCAGCGACCCTCTGAAACCAAAAAAATGTTCTCCGGTATCAGCTCCCTTAAATCTGGGTTCCGGGTTCCCGTTAATAAAAACAGGGAATCCCCCGTCCTTGAATTCTATCCTGAAATGGTTCCATTTCCCTCTTAATACACCTTTTAATCCTATCTCATTTTTTTCGATGAATTCACCGTCATCGAGTGCCTTAAAATAAACACTTTTAAAATCATTATTGAAACTGATGCGTATACCGGAAAATCCTTTCTCATTTTTAGAAAAAATAAAATAAAAATAAGCGCCGGCATCTGCTAAAAAATCAAATTCTATGCTGAGCGGGTCTGTCTTTTTTTATAGACACCTTCCTGGCACCCGTGCCAGGCGCTCAAATCCAGCCGGTTTCGCGCAAGAGGCTGTCTTTTTTTAAAGAACTCGACCCCGCCGAGCCCGCGCATCTCGATATCGTTTTTAGCGGCATTCCACATGCCGTTATTTTCCAGCGTGTTACTGATAAACAGACAAAAGAGCGTTATCGTAACTGCCAGGACAGTCTGCATTACAATAATCACCGGAACAGCTTTTATGCAGGTTATTGAATCTCTTCTCATTTTTTTTATTAAAGCAAAAAGGGAGAATTCTTGCCCTGTCTAACGGGCGGAATATGCTTATTTGTTTAATGTCCGGGCTTGGGATTCTTCCGCTTTTTATTAAATTTATTTTTTATTTTATCTGCAGGTATTTTTTTTATCGAATTATATGCCATACCCGGTATTTTGAAACTGTATATGGCAAGACGCGACTGGAACCAGAGACTCCCCTTCTTGACATCTATTCTTTTTATCAGGAACGGGTTCTTCTCCGTGTTTAATCCTGGGTCCAGGGTAAAAGCTCCTTTAAACCCGCATTCCGCCACTATATCAGGCAGCCGGTCGTCATATTCTCCCCTGGGATAACAGAAATAATCCTGTCCGGCACCCAGGTTTTCACGAACAAGCTCTTTTGAAGTCAGAATATCTTTCTTCACCCTTTCCGCCCGTTCTGAGTCAGTCTCAGAATGTCCTGTTTTTCCGGTTTTAATGTAGTTTTTGTACTCCCGAAACATTCTTTTCTGGAACCCTTCCGAATCAGCGAAATCCTTTCCTCCGTATTCTTCGGCAAACGCGGCCATATGGCTGTTCATCTCTTCATCGGGATAAAACCTGTTTCCGTAAAGATCCGAACGGAGAGTAAACAAAGGATAACCGATCCGGGCATGGCCGCCATATATAACATCAAGATCATGCTGATAATGTATCCCGGTGTTGAACCGGAAAGGTTCTGACGATACGAAATGCCTGTTATGCATATGGCCATGCGCTTCTATAGCAAACCTTCCGCTTTTTTTCAGTTCCCTCAACCGGTCCCATGAAAGATAACCCGGCGTTCCCACCCTGTCAGTTATCACGAATACAGTGCCGTAAAATCCGTGTTTTTGCACTATGGGCGCGACAAAATCGGGGATATCATCATAACCGTCATCAAAAGTAAGATGAACGAACTTGCCCTTACCGCAGTCTTCTATCTCAGACAGCTTAACCGGAGTCCATTTGCTGTCTTTAAGGATTACCAGGTTCTCTTCAAATCCCTCCGGTGTTATCCCCTTTTCGCGGGATACATGATGGTAACACAATACGATAAGACCCATTACCCGGTTCTCTCTCTTCCCGCAACTGCTTCCGGCATCTCATTTAATATATCCATTATTCTATCTACCTTTATTTTATCTATCCCGCCATCGGACACTATTTCCATGGCTCGGCCGTCTCTGTTTACCCATTCGTATACATCTTCATATTTGCCGTTAAACAATATTAACGATATGTTTCCAGAAATCTGCGGAACATGACCCGGTCCACAATCATTGGAAACCGCTACAATACAATTTTTCACTTCACCAATAAGTTCACTTGCTTTAGCTGTTTCATCAAGGAATTCAATGTCAGCTACTAATTCACCCAGTTTTTCTGCTATACTTCCTCTGTATTCTTTCTCTTCGGGTCCCAGCACAAAAAGTACTTTTTTATTTAATTCCCGTATTATTCGCCGGGCAAGCTCTATATAATTTTCCAGCGGCCAGAGTTTTTCTTTCTTCGAACCGCACGGGATCAGCCATACCGAAGGAGAAGTTCTACATTTGTATTCCGGAAAGATCTTGCCATATTCAATAGTTTTGACGGTAAAAGGTTTAAGCAGTTTTAAAAAATTTGCCGCCCGGTATGTTTTCTTATCATACTTAAAACAATAATCGTATATTAAAGGCGAATATTTTCTTTTAAATCCCACTTTCGTTCTTATGCCTGACAGAATATTCAGCAGCCAGTCGCGTTCGGATTTCCTTCTTAAAGTAAAAAGTATATCATACCCGCCGTTTCTCAGCTCTTTAATGACAGATAAAAACCCGCCTATTCCGCCTGTAAGATCATTTATAAAAATATCGTCAAAGAGCCCTATACCGTCTATGATCCGGATTTCCTGTCTCGGGCTGAAGAGTGTCACTCCGGCACCGGGAAATATTTTCCTGAGACCCCTCAGAAAAGGTATCAGGACTATCAGCGCACCCAGGAATTTCTTGTTCGGAAGAAGAACGGCTACTCTTTTTATTTCAGTATTTTTGGGGCTGTCTTTCAAAGTTTTTCGTATAATTCCGCGTACCTTGTGACCATCTTTTCTACAGAAAATTCCTCCATTACCCTGGTTATGCTTCGTTCCCTGAAAGTCCTTCTGAGAACACTGTCATGTGTCAGTCTTAATACTTTTTCCGAAACATCCGTAAAATCGTTTATCCCGGCAAGAAATCCGTTTTGTGAATCTTCTATCAGTTCCGGTATGCCGCCGACAGCCGTTGCAACTACAGGCACACCGGAAGCCATCGCCTGCAGTATGACCGTCCCCAGCCCCTCAAAGTTGACCGTGTGTACCAGTATGTCTATTGAAGAGAAGAATTCGTGCATATCTTCCACAAATCCCGACATCTCCACACTTTCTGAAAGCCCGGATTCCCTGATAAATTTCTTAACTTTATGCTCGTCCTTTCCTGTACCGGCAATATAAAATCTCACATTTTCGGTACCGGCTGTTTCCTTTATTATTTTAGCAGCTTTTATATAGGTTATATAGTCCCTGTCACGCAGGTCGATGGCGCCCGCCATGCCTATTCTGCAGACTTTTTCTTCTTCAGGACGCTCTGCGGGACAGAACTTATCTGTATTCACAGCCGAGTATATCCTTTCTATCTGTTGTAATCCTGCTCTGTTCAGTGTCTTCTTGATGTCTTCGGATATAGCTACGATCATATCCGGGTACCTGTACTTCGCCAGGTTCAGCCTGCCGGACGATAGAGGAAGGCTTACCCTTTTAGTATATACCGTTTTAACAGGAAGCCCCCTCAATGCCCACGCCCCGATGCCCAGGCTCCTCGAAGTATGGAAATGCACTATATCAGGCCGCTCTTTTTTGATTATACGCCTTAACCGCAAGCCCGATATTATGTCTATATCGTTTAGGGGTTGAAGGGGAGTTGTTTCTATTCCTGTTGCAGATACTGCTTTTTCAAGCGGCGATCCTGCGGGTGTAACGAGGAGCTGCTTCAAACCATGCTCTTTCAATCCTGACATAAGGAGAAAGACCTGATTCTGGCCGCCCCGCCAACTACGGCCCGTATCAAAATGTATTATATATCTGTTGCCGGGAGACAATCTAATCCCTGATCAGTTTATAGTTTCTGTATTCACCGATCTTTATTCCGGTGAGGTTATCTATTATATCGGTGATCCTGTATCTTATATCTTTGAGAGTAATCTTTCTTTTATGTTTTTTCGGTTCGAATTTGTATTTCCAGTTCTCTATCCTGTCCCGCATTACGGATGAATGCGTTCCCCTGAATCCGCCCACCATATTACTGTCTATGTGCTCTTCGTAATAGAACCTGTCTTCTTTCTCAGTCTCGCTGTTTTCGTCTCCATGATGCAGCGAATCGTGGTACCTGTTCTTGTCCGCCATCTTATAAGGATCCCGCACCCAGCCGTAATGGTAAACATGGGCAGGACACTGTTTTACCGCCAGTTTCCTGCCGTCCACTCTGAAAGTCTGGGCGCTTCTCCAGGACTGGATACCGAGATGGTTTTTTATTATCCGTATTTCTTTCCTGTACCAGTGATAAGAACTCACATAAGTATCGTAACTGCCGAAAAAATGATAATAATCCAGGAGCAGTCCTTCCACCCTGTCGTCTTCAAGGTTTTCTTCCATGCTTTTTCTTATCCTGGAATGATCCTCTTCGTGAAGGACCTCGTCCGCCTGCAGGTATATACACCAGTCTCCCCTGCATTTGTAGAGAGGGATATTAGTCTGTACCGCCAGTATCCTGCCCTTTACCTTGAATTTTGGATCCCATTCGGTCTCTATAATCGTTATCTTATCGTCTTGTATCGATCTTACCGCTTCAAGTGACCCGTCGTCCGAGATACCCACATTTACAAAAACTTCGTCACACAACGGCAGCATCGATTTTATCGATTCTACTATCGGAAAATCATATTTTATCGCATCTTTTACAAAAGTGAACCCGCTTATCTTCATTTTTTAGTGTTTCCTGTTTTAATACTGCAGCAACCCGTCTTTAATTTACTGATTATAGAAATTATTCTTATATATTACAATGTACAGGCCTGGAACGGGTGCATCCCCGCAATTGTAAACCCTAATTTGACAATATGGTAGTTGTAATATATAATAACTACCAATATGAACAGCAGAAACCAAATAAGCGACGCACGCCAACAGTTAATACGCCTGTCAAAACCCCTTCTCAATCA
>JBDRKX010000049.1:0-33950 GCA_043813605.1 Elusimicrobiota bacterium
GTATTCCTAAAGCCTCTTCCCTTGCAAGGTTTATCTCGTCAAGAAGTATCCAGTGCCCCGCTTCCAGAGCTTCCAGAAACGGCGCTTTCTTGAATTCCAGCACTATTCCGCCGCCTTCCAGAAGGTATCCCAGGCTCCTGAGGAGTTCCCGGTTATATGCATTCTTCTTTCCTTTTATATAGAGCATCTTGTTTATCATCTCTTCCGCACGTTCCCTGGAGATTATCTCGGCAGTTTTCTGCGGCATAAGGTTGGTCAATGCCTTTTGCAGCCTGAACCAGTTTCCTGCTTCCATGTTTTCGACTATGATCTGTATCGCTGTATCGCACGACATCTCGAGCCCCTTGGGCTGGTGATGGCCGATAAGATCGAGTTCGTCCATAGACGCGTTTACCTGGATCCTTGTAAAAGGCTTGCCCACCAGTGACGCCGCATATCTTACGAGAGAGGTCTTACCGGTTGATGTCTGGCCAAGCCAGAGAAGCGCGTTAAGCTTTTCCCTGACAGTTGCAAAGAAGAGGTCAATAAGCCGTCTTTTGGTTCCCGGCGTCTGAACCAATCTGGCATCTTCTATCTCTCTATCAGCCAGTTTACCCAGTATAGGCTGCCTGACTACAACCCTGCCGTTTACAAGGCCTTCAACGTATTCTCCATTGCTGTCCGCTCTGACATCAAAAATCACTGCTGCTCCCGCTTTTTTAACGGCTGCCGCTTCCTCTATCTCGTCATCAAACCGCAGACGGTTGTATTTCCTTATCTCTTCAATCGTATCCCGTCCGTGAAGATACCTGTAAAGATACATAAGCGCTCCGGCATTTGCCTTTCTTATATTGTTTATTTCATGATTAAGGTCTTTTTCAAGTTCTTCCGCATCGATCATGTTCTGAAAGACTAGTTCCGCATAGATCCTTTCCATCGCTTCCCGGGCATTTTCCTGGACTTCTTCATCTTCATCTCCCAGTTTCTTCACTATACTCACGAGCTTATCGGCAGTCATTTTCTTTTTACTGATAAGTTCCAGGTATAGCCTGCCGGCTGATCTTACCGCCGCCCGGCTGACTATCTTAGCAGGATCATTGACAGCAGCATCAACGGCTAACAGTTTTTCCATATCAAACTTACCGAGTTCTATAAGTTTAAGGTAAACAGGCGTGAGTCCTTTTAATGCAGTTTCCTGCACATAGGAGCTGTTCCATTCTTTATCATCTCTAAGTCTTTTTTCTATCTTTTCAATGATACCTGACACCTCGTCCACGCGGCCGGCGCCGAGCATCTCAAGGCACAGGCTGCTGAGACTGTCTATTGCTCCTATACCGGTTATCCAGTCGGTATCCATGAGCATATTCGTAAGTGTATCTATCTGTTCCCTGCCGGCGTTACCTGCCTTCTCCATTTCCAGATACACCTTACCCATCGCCTTAACAGCGGCATCGCGTATAAAAAGATTATCCGAACCTGTCTTATACTCAAGTCCGGCTATATCCATTTCCCCGCTGCGTACAAGTTCAGCGTATATATCTACCAGGTAGACATCATGCGCTACCGGGAACAATACCCTCCTGTCAACCTTCTTATCTTCTTCATCAGAGAATGCCACTTCCAGTTTTTCAAGGTCCTCAAGATCGAATTCGCCCTGTTTGAGCTGTTCCAGATATATCTTACTCAATGATATTACAGCAACTTCACGGATATACTTATTATTATCTAAAAGCTGGTTTTCCAGTTCACTTATATCTATCCTTTTTCTTGAAATAAGCTCATAATATATATCTATATAAGCTTTCAGTGCGACAACCCTGACCTGTTCAGAAAAATTGTCTGTAAGGTTTTCTTTCATAATCATTATCTTGCTCATATTATAATCGTTCAATTCTATCTGTTTAATAAACACCCTGCTGAGCGCTTTTATTGCAGCATTCCTCACGAACCAGTCGGTATCCTTGAGTTTTGATTCTATCTTATCCAGGTCCACAAGATCCGCCCTGCCGGATGCCACAAGTTTCTCATATAATTTCCCCAGTGCTTCTATTGAAAGCTGCCGTACCGTCGGGAGCGGATCCATTGGATAAAAAGGCCCGGTTTTTATCAACTCATGCAGTTTCTCCGGCCCTATTTTACCTGCTTCAAAGAATTTTTCGTAAACGCTGCCGAGCACCCTGATAGATGTCTGCCTATGATGAGCAAGAAGTTCCCTTGCCCTGGAGAGTTTTTCCGGGTTGAATTCATTTCTCTCCAGTTGAGCCAGGTATATATCTCCCAGGAGCTGAACAGCTTTTTCGCGTATCTTCCATTCTGCTGAGCTTTCTATAAACTTTTCCAGCGGAGCGATATCTATATCCTTGCCCGAAACGATAAGCTTCAGGTATACCGTACCCAGCGCCTCGACTAATTTAAGCGTGGTCTCCTTACCGTGGCCACTCCATATATTATATTCACCTTCTACCTCGTTGAAGAGTTCGGGGAACAGTACGATCAGTTTCAGCAGGCTGGACTCTATTTTTGCGAGACTCTTTGATTTCAGTCCCATAGCTATCTCTTCTATCTTGATCTTTGTAGCCGTTTCCATTTTTTTCATCGAAGTATCCTTTGAAAGATACATGAGAAAACCGCCGGCCGGGCCGTAAAGATTCATCTCTTTTTCTATATCCGTTTCCGTACTGCCGAAGATAGGCATAAGGTCAACATTCTCAAACGGGATCTTATGGATGAGCGCTTTTACTTCTCTTCTGTCTTCCGGCGTATTCATCCTGAGATAATAGACCTCCCTGAGGGCCCATGCAAATGCTTCTTCCGTACTGAGCAGCCGGGAATTGTTCTTTATAAAATCTACTACGCGGATCTGGTCTCTTAAAGAGAAATGGTAACCTTCAAGCGCAAACTGCCCTATTCTGCCTTCTCTGACCAGTTCTATCAAACGGTGATGAAACTTTGAAAGTTCCCTTGTAAGTCTTTCTTCTTCGGGAATTATCCTTTTTTCGTCCTGAGTAAGTTCTTTTGCGGCAAATATGCCGAGAGGCCAACCGAACTTTGATGCCAGTATGTTGTAAAGGTTATGGACATAAGTTGCGGACACTACACCTATTATCATCCCCTCAACCGGCAGTATAGATGAGATTGCTATTCCGCTGCCTATCGCAAATGCCATTAAAAGCCCCAATATGCTTAAAGCGGCCCTGTCTTTCCAGCCGGCTTCTTTCGGTAAAGATTGTATGCTCCTGTATACTCTCGGGTGAGCGACAAAACTAAATAAGAGTGATGTTACTATTCCTGAAACCGCAACTGTTGTAAAAAGATCCATTCCGGCGATAATGTTCAGAAGTGATGTAAGCCCGCCCATAACACCGCCGAATCCGATTGTCTCAAGAGTGGCCAGTACCGGCAGAGGCACATTATCTATGAACCAGGCCGGCCAGTACGGAGAAACAGCTAATCCGAGTTTGCGCTCTTTCATGATAGCTTCATCAGGCTCCCAGTCCACATCAAGCCCGGTGAGTATCTTTTCCAGTATCTCTTCGCTTTTCGGACTGTGTATCTCCAGTTTGAGCCTGTGGCCGCGTCTTACTCCGAATTCCATAATATCCGACATATCTGATTTACCCAGAATGATACTGCGGCCTGAGCTGTCAATGAACTTTATTTCAGATTCAGGATTATTCCTGCCTATTTCCGCAAGTTTTTCAGAAGGACGCGCATGCCAGCCGAGAAGATCCTTTATTATTATCGTACCTGTTACCGGTTTTTCCCTGTCAAGATCGCGTACTTTATCGAGATCTATAAGTTTATTTATTTCCAGAAGTGTATTACCGGAGAATTTCACCAGTTCGTCACTGTAATCCATATATAAGGAATCATCCTTTATATAGAGCTCCCGCATACTCAATGGGATCTCTTCTCCAGTATTCAGTTTCAATATTATCCTAAAACCCTTCTTTTTTATCCCGAATACAAAAAGCGGCGTATCTACATAATTGAAATAGACCTTCTCGTATATATCTTCCCTTACCTGCGCGACATGGTAGCCGCCTTCATCCTTCTTTATGGATTTATGGAAATAATTGGAGATCGTGCCTTTTTCAAAAACCCCGTGTTCATTGTTCCAGTTGCCGTTTGCATCCATCCAGAACACCGCGTTTTCTTTGGGAATCGAGACAATTTTTAACTTTTCCGGCTCCTCGATTTCTTTCAGTTGCAGTATATCACGGATTCCCTGACTTAAAGCTGCCTCTAATTCTGACAGCAGTTCTGGCAAAGCGCCTGTCTCAGGAACCGCCATACTGTAATCTTCAGCGATTCTGGCTGCTTCCGGTTCATTCCATTTTCTGAACACCTCTGAAAGACTACTCCAGTAAGCGCGCTCCTTCCATACATCACTCTCCCGGGGTATTCTGATCGGACGTGTCACATCGGTCCAGAAAGCCTTTACATTCTGCACATATACATAATCCCTTACCTGCATAAGGTAAGGATATACTTTCATTGCAAGTTCATTAGTATCAATATCCTTTCCTTTTCCCAGCATATTTATAAGTTCAGACCTGTAATTGTCAGGAGGTGATACGTATTCTTCAACGACATTTAATATTTGTCTTACACGACGGATTAATTTCTCATTGCTCATCAATCCGGCTTTCCATTCGCTTCTGCTTTTATCTATAAACCATTTTGACCATATAAGCGCATTTATATTTGAAGGTGCTTTCACTCCATCAAAAACATCTCCTCCCCATGTTATACTTCCCAGGATCCATGCGGATATATATGAATAAATAATTTTATTCTCCTGTTTTATATTCTTGAGTAAGAAATCTTTACCTACTATAAAGCAGTCTACTTTTCCTGGAAGGCCGGGGATGTCTACCTCTATATAAGGTTCACTCCTCACATCTTCACTATCGCCTTCAACAACAATAATGACATCAATATCTTCGGGCTTTACATCAGGATTTAAAACGCTACTGTATACGCTTATGCTCAATATTTTATGGCCTAGCTTTTCTTCTATTTTTGCCGGGAGTTTTTCAAGAAGCTCTACCCTGTGTTTGATTTCATTGAGTTTCGCTTCAGGCAGACTAAGGATCTTATCGTTACTCAGGAACTGTTTTTTCGCCGCTTCAAAACTCACTTCGGGCATAGATTCGGATAACGGCCACATGTCGTACATAAAGAAATCAAAATCGCTGGGCGGATCACTAATAATATTTATGGAACTCTTTTCATCTTCAAGTTTCTTCCTGTACTCAACTGCCTTGTCAAAGATAAGCATACCGGCTCTAGCAACCGCAAACTCATTTAATGCAGCGTCTGTGTTCCATACCATCCTGTTATAGCCATCCCCCATTAGATTGTTAAGATTATTTTCTTTTAAAAAGTCTTTCAGCCCTATACTTTCCCCTTTGCTAACGCGTTCTGTATTCAGCCTAAAATATTTAGCTGCATCTTCCGCAGGATACCCCAGTAAAATACCGAAGAATCCCTCAAGGTGATACCCAAGTAATTCCATATTCAAATCAATGGCATTATCGATGAAATCTCTAATACCTTCCGGCGTCCATTTTCTTCCGGCAGATAATTTACCTATAAGAAAATTAATTGTCTCTTTATAAATACTCCTGTCTATATCAGGTCTCTGTTCCGCGATATCCATGGTCCGCATCAGGATGTCCCTGAGAAAACTGTTATCATCTGCCAGGATTTTTTCCATCTCTTCAATGTTATAGAATACGAACTCTCCCATGTACCCATCACCAAAATCAACGCCTATTTCAATAAGCTTTCCCCTGTTATTCGCCATATAATCAATAAAGCTTCGGCGGCTGTCTGTATTTTTCCATTCAGTTCTGAATTCGACTGTAATAGAAGGTTTGCCGCCGCCTATAACGGACTTGAAGTATTCGGGCGTAATCCTAGTGCATAGACAGAATTCTCTAAGTACTTCTAGAAGAAATTCCCTGTGCGGCCGCAGGAATTCCAGGCGTTCCTGTTTTTCCAGGACAGCAGCATCAACTTTTTTGCCTAATATTTCCGCTGGAGTTTGTTTAATTATTTGAGTGAGTTTTTCAAGACCCTCTTCATCGAGAGGCTGTCTGTCTACAATAGAGACTATTTTCAGTTTTTCCGGCTCTTCGGCAGTTACGGATTCCGGTTCAACTTCTTCTGATATAAGCACAGATCTTTCAGGAACAACTACTGTCCGGCAGTTTTCGGTGATCTCCCGATTATTGAAATTTTCTGATTCATCGAGTTTCACCATATCACCTTTGACCATGGTTTCCATAACATCAAAGGCCCTGGTCCTGTTGGATACCGCGCCCCTGTCGCCTATCGGCGTTATCAGGCGTTTAACACCGGACACAGCAGCAAGTTTCGCCGCGTAACTGACAGCGCCTTCAAGGAACTCTTTTGTACTGTATTCGGATACTATGCCTTCCCGCGGGTTTATAGCGCGGAGTATCCATACTTTCTCACCATTTACCGTATTCTCAAGTATTAGCATCGTTCCCGCGAAATCCGTATCAAGTTCATCGCCTTTTGTAAAGATCACTGCGCCGACCATCGACTTATAGTGCATTATATTTGACTGCTCGGTATAACAGGCATCGCCTATGTCTCCCGCCAGCTCACCCAGTATGTTCTTTGTTATAAAAGCATCTATTACCATTCCTTCATCAGAATATTCTATGTCTCTGGCAACTTTCTCTACCAGTTTTACAGAATATATTTTCATTAGTTTCTTACGCGTCTTCGGTTTCATACCCTGAAGTATATGCTCTTTAAGGAACATATTTCTGAAATCGATAAGTTTATTAAGAAGATCGAGCGTTAATCCGCCTTCAAGGAGGTCTTTCAGCTTTTTAAATGCTTCCGGGTGATCTATGTGTGCCTGAATAAAAAGCGATAACAGTATTGTGTTCTGTATATTATTATCTTTCATCGCAAGAGCTTCGTTCTTTTCTATAAGCATTGATAATAAAGACTCAAGCGTATCTGCTGCCGATACAGCATCCAGCGATTTCAGTAGAGTATCTATCTGAACATCAAGCCCTTTCTGAGCTTTAGGCGAACCGATACTTTTCTTCCTGTCTTCAAGCGCCGATACTTTTTTGCCTATCTCTGCAGAAAGAACGTTCTTTATTACCGGCAGATGGTCTTCTTCGGAAAGCTTTTCCATTACACTCACGGTTTCTTCAATAAGGCTGCCGTAGCGCATGACTTCTTTCTGTACTTTTTTAAGTTCTTCCGGTGTCGCCTTTATACGGCCTATCCTGCTGATCCTGAAACTTCCTCTTTCCATTTTCAGCCCTGAACTTAAAGGAGGTATCTCGTCTTTATATTCTTCATAATCGTCTATAAATGCATCGAGTTCCTTATTCCACTTGGTTCCATGCCCCCATTCCGCGGTACTGAATCCTGTTATATCTGCGATAAACGCACGCATGATGGGACTCTTAAGATCCTCTTTATTAATAGCTCCTTCTTTGACTATGCGTTTCCTGACCGGGATAATAGACTCTTTAAGCTGTTCTATGCCTTTTCTGCCGGTTGAATTTACTCCCAATGCCTTGAGATCATCGGAATAAGAACGTAAATATTTACCGTCCAGCGGCTCTTCTCTCTTAAGGTGTCTGTGTATAATTATCAGTTCTCTCTTGGCAAGAAATCCGAAATCATCAATATAGTCTTTTAAGAGGTCTCTCCAGTTTTCCGGTGTATCGGAACTCTGCATGCATTTATTGGAAATGAAACTATTGATGCCCCTCAGGTACCTGAGCCGGTCGTCCCGCCTGACATCGTTCGCAAGAAAATCCTTTATAAGTTCCAGTATTTCTCCATCGACCACAGTATTACACAATGAAGCGAATTTCAGCCTTTCAGTGAACATCGTATCGTTAGCGGCACTGTTCACAAAATCGATAATAGGCTGGTACTGTTTCCTTATGGATTTATTGGCATAATCCTCCAGGTTCTTGTAATAGGAATAATTGATCGTTCCCATAGCCAATATCCTGCTGAATATAAGAATAAAGTCATCCAAGTTGTCGGCTGTTAAAGCTCTTTTCTTTATAAGTACTTCAACCGCAGTATAACCGTTCTTAAAACTAGATGGATCGTTTTCAGCGACAGACAACACCAGTTTTTTTATTTTTTCGGTATTCTTCTCATTTATGACTTCATTTTCCGAAAACCTGTTTAACATATCATATGCTGAACCAGCGGCGCCTTCTGCAACTACCGCCAGTGATACCAGGTATTCAGGTATAAGCAGTCCGTAACCAAGTCTCTTATCTCTTATTGTTTTCGCAAGGTCTTTAAGGCTCCTGTAGGCGGTTACTGCATCGTTTCCTGCATTTACAGCTATCGTAAGCAGCAGTTTCTTATCGAGTATACTTTTGTCATAACCCTTATCCTTGACTGCTCTTGCGAGTTCCAGGAGTTCCAGAAGAGTGATATGTATCTGGTATCTTGATGAAAAAACAGCTATTGCATCAAGTATATCCTTATCTATTATTACCGCATCAAGGCCTTCATCCTTAACTGCAGAAGCTGTTTTCCTGAGCGTATCCAGGACATCAGCGATCCGGCCGAACCTGTATTCTTCTACCGCTATCTTTTTGATCAGGTTCGCAGCAATCAGATTAGAAGGCAGACCTTTATCATTAACCGCATCAACGAGCTCTTCTAATGATTTTATAGCATCGGTCTCTTTAATACCGCATTCAGCCGCAAGTTCTACTGCATCTACAACAGTCGCCGCTTCTTCCTTGACTGTTTCTTCTACTACGGGACCGGCGCTGATCAAAGACCTGAGATCTTTAGGCACAAGCATTGATATGCCTTTCAGGTCAACTCCTATCCTGATATCATCAAGTATCTTCCGGCATGTTTCTTTTATATCATCCCAAATATCTTTTCTTTCGGTTTTCTTTCTATATTGGACTATCAATCTTACATTAAATTCTTTAAAACTGAGTTTATTTATGATTTTTTCCTGCCAGGCCTTTTCAATCACCGCCAGGCCTGATTCAAAGAGATTTGTATCATACTCATTATCGGTTTCAGGTGTTATACCGGCTTTTTTCAGCTCGTTGTGTATCCACAGCTGTTCCACCCTTGCTGCTGCATGGCTATCCCGGATATGTTTTGGAATTCCGCGGTACGGCCTTTTGTACTGACCTGCCACCTGGTCCATTTTTATTTTCTTCACTGCTTCGCATATCTCGTGAGATAATCCCAGCTTTCTCAAGAAAGAATCTTTTGACAGATCTGCGATAAACTCATGTATGGCTGACGGGCTTTCATCTCTTGGATAAAGTATGCCATACTTTATCCTTATAAACTTATGCGTTAATTCATGCATGTTCGTTGCAATAAGCAGTTCTAAATGCAGGCCTTCTATTTCTGCCTCTTCAGCAAGCCGGTTAATATATTCTATGCCTATCCCCAGGGATTCATACGCGTTATCAAGGTCATCTATGAAGCTTGCCTGTCCTGTGATCTCCATCAGAAAGTCGTCAAGTTCTGATTCGGTAAACCTTTCTCCGAATTCAGCTATAGCCTGGAGAAGCATTATTTCTTTCAGTACCTCGTCTCTGTTATCCTTTGCTGTCAACTCTTTCCAGTTAAGAGAGTCGAGCAGTTTTTTCAGGTCATCTAATGCTTTCTTTGGCTTATAGTCGGTCTTTTCTTTTATTTTCCTTAAAAGTTTGACCTCATTTATCATCCTATGGTAATCAGCGTTTTCCGTTTCCTGGAGCAGCCGGTTTATCCTGTTATCATCGAAACTGTAAAATACTTTTCTGAACAGTGCCCTGGAAAACGGGGTATATGATACTCTTTCATACGCGGCTGTTTTCTCGGTCTTATAGATTTCTATCCCCGCTTCTTCCGCACTAGTAACAATAAATTCATCTACTTTATCAAACAGGGCTTTTCTGGCTTTTTTCACATGCAGTTCAAAGATCTTTTCGATCGTTTCAAGGTATTCTTCAAAAAGGGCCGTGTTGCTCTCTACCCTGTCTATATTTAACTCGTTAATTATTCTAGTAATAAGTTCATATGGAACTTCTTCAGCGAGCATCAATCTGCTTACAATGAAAAGTATATTCTCATCAAGCCTGTCTTCTTTCAATTCCGCCAGCACCTTTTCAATAGCTTGTGCCGCATATTCAGGATCTTCCATTATCTTCATCGCCAGTATGCTGAGAAGGTAATGTACTATATTCCGCCTGTCAGTCTCGGATTTCTGAACCAAACCGTCTATGATCTCGTCAAAGAGCTCCAATGCCTCCCGGGCGGTCTCTATGCCGTAAGCCGCACTTCCAAGATTACGGATAATAAACATGAATTTTTCTGATCCCGGTATGCTGTCTAATTCCAGATATTCTTCCCTGAATATGTCAACAGCGGCAGCACCTTTTTGAGCTTCTCTTACAAGCGCGTACCTTCTAATATTCAGGCGCCCGTATTCCAGCATGAGGCCCGGATTCAACTTACTCTCAAACCTGTCAAGTATCTCCCCCGCCAGAGCCGGATCGGCCGAAGCGATCTTTTCCGAAGAACCGGCCCTGATGTGCGCCGTCACATAACTGTATCCGAGACGGCGCGCTTCTTCCACGAACCTGGCATCCAGTATGGCAGCCACACCCTGTCCCTCGAAATCCGGGTGGACTGCCATGAGTTCCACATACATAGTGTTTTCTTTACCATAATTCCCGTCTACCATGAACCGCTCGGTCAATTCGTTGTTCTCGAGCGGGCTGCCGATTACATATCCTACGACCTTACCATTGTACTTGGCGAAGTACGCGGCAGACCCGTTCCTTCCGACTCTTTCTTCTATCCATTTTCTTTCAAGCGGTGTCCGCCATGTATAGAACGGTTCAAAGCTTTCTATTATATCAGCGAGATTTCTCCTTTCCGTGTAAGATACTCCTTCCACGGATATCCTGGCCGGGTCGATCTTAACCGAAGGCTCTTGCCGCTTGCGGGCCAGCCGCGACAGCATCCCGATTATGTCCTTACCCTTCATTCCGGGTATGGCCTCCAGCAACGCCGCGACAGTATTTGTTCCTGCATCCAGGAGATCACTGACAAGGCTGTCAAGCCCTGTTTTGTAAGCTGCTATGCCGGAGGACGCGGTCACGAGTTTTTCGCGGGTCAGCTGGTTGGCCCAATGAACGACTCTTCCTGTATTTATGCTCATCAACACCGCCGCGACCGACTCCCACTCGTTGTCCAATATAGGCCTGACATTTGCGAGGATCCACTCATCGGCCTTCCCGTTTATGTAAGGAAGTATATTGGAATCCACATCCGCCTCTCCCATAACTTCGACAAGATGCAGGAAAACGTCCTGGCTTATCCTCTCGGCTATCATGTGTTCCTGCGGATAGGTATCGTAGGGTCTGTACATCACATCCTTGATAGAGATAAAGTCGAATGCACTGAGCGGGTAGGTTCCAACTGCGTTATCAAGTTCCTCTTCTATTGCACCCCTCATTACACTGAGTATCTTCCTCCGCAGGTCCGCGGCCGCATCCTCTAACTTGATATCGGACCGGCTGACAATATTGCCTATTTTGTAAACTTCCGAGGGAGTCATAGCTGACAGAGCCTTGCCGGATCCTACCCTACCGTCCCTCTTCATCCGTACCACTGACTCGAACCTGCGGACACCCAGCGTCTCACGGAGGATAGCAATGAGCCTGACTTCGTCTTCTCCGGTGATAGAGCCGTCAAACCATGCGATGAATGTATCTTCTGCAGTTTTACGCATCCCCCTGACATATTCAGATGCATTCTCGAAAATGAGGTAGGAGACCTTCCTAAATATGCTCACGCTGCCTATCCTGTCCTGTATTTCAGCATTATCTATGAGATCGAGATCCGCGTCTATCTGGTATCCTCTGGCATGAGCTAATTCGAAAGGAAGGGCAAAGAGGTTGCCGGCTACGCTTCCTCCATAGTAGAAACCGTTATTCCACGATGCGCAGTCGAACATATGCCGGGAATGGAAACCTGCTCCGAACTTAACAGCCGCACTTATACTGTAGAACCTGAGATTCAGCGCGTAGACCAGACCCAGAAGGAAATCTGCCGGATCGTCCCTTTTCACCTCCATTATATTCATTATCCTGTCCACCTTGCCCGAGATGCCCGGTATGTTAAGCCTGTAAGTCCTGTTTTCCGGGACATCCCATTCGAGCATACCCAGCGTCACGATCTCCCTCCAATCCCCGCCAGCGTACGGTTTCATCATGGCGTTACCTTCCATCTTGTGACGCAGCATATCCGCGAGACGCTCCTCGATAACGGAGAGCATGTCTTCGGCTGTCCCGACTTTTATCACGTCCGCGAACAATTGAGAGGCTTCCTCTATGGTTATGTTACCCCTGTACGAAGCCTCATTTATCAGGTAGGCTGATATCTGGAAAGCGACAGTGAGCGGATATCTCTCGTCAGGCGGCGAACGTTTTATCCTATTCAATGCATCGAACAGATCCTCCATGAGCTGACGATCGAATCTCATCGTATTGAAAACCCTGGTCATCTGGCTGAAATCATATAACTCGGACACCATAACAGGCAGGGTGCCCATTATTTGAGGGCTCACACTGCGCCATTGCCTCAGATTAGGGGCTATTTCGAGCGAAAAGGCTATCGTTTTTTTGTTTGACATGAGTATGTCGCCCCAGTCCATTATCCCGTTAAGTTCTTCGAGTATCCCTGTCTTTTCCGCCGCTTTTCTGTCATCGAGTGCGAGTTTTGCCATTGTACGAAAGAGCATGAATGCTCTCTTTGTCCCGAGCGCCTTGTCCCAGTCTATCCTGCCGTCAATCATGAAATAATCCATACCCCGTACAGTATACCGGAAATCTCCGTCAACGATCTTTGAAAAAAGCTCCGTGAATACGAGGTGATTTTCGGTATCGGAGAACAGGTTATATACGTGACTGTGTCTGCCGGACAGGATATCCTCGGCTAAACCGCTAGTGGAGAAGTTAGCTGCAAGGGCCGAGTCATATCTAGCTATCCCGGCAACCGTCTTGAACAGCATAAGGGATGTCTCTTTATCGATCACTTTTTCCAATACGATCGTGTTACCTTCCATGAAACGCGACAGCGCTTCGCGCAATTCAAGCCTCACCATACCCCTCCTGTCAACCGCTTCAAGCATCGCCGGCATGATATCCTTCAGCCTCTTTGCCAGCCGCTCGCTGAAGTAAACGCTTTTTACGTATTTGCCCTTCATAAGGGACTCCACAAACGGCCTATTTACACTCACGGCATCGGAGAGTATGGCAAAGAGGTCCCCCGATGACTCACGCGAAGGGATGACCGGATTCCCCTGCCGGTCACAGAACATGCTGAAAAGTCTTCTGTATGTCTTTTTTATCTTTCCGTCTTTGCTCAGTATCTTTCCTATACCTTTATAAAAGGACATCATCGCGATAAAATAATCACAATCAAGAACTATCTTCTCGAGTTTAGCTCTGTCCTTAAGCAATTTTTTCGCAAACGAATGGCTCTTAGAATTAAGATAAGCGAGAAACTTCATCAGGATTTGCTCACCGCCAACAAGGACTTTTCCTTCCAGCCTTAAACCTGTTACAATGTCTGATACAGTACCGGCTCTATCTATTTTTTTGGCAAAGTCCATGTCTACAGCGGCAGCGGAAAGAAGACCGGAAAGATAGCTGGTCTGAGCTGAACTGTTCGCGAATATCGGGATATTGATAACGCCGGTATCCGGATCGGTAAAACCTGAGAGGACGGCCTTGAACTTCCTGCGGGGTTTTCCATGCGTATCCAGTTTATGGCCTACCGCAAGCGAGAGGTTCAGCATCCTCTCGGCGATAACTGTGTCTGCGAACATACGCTCGAACCATCCTGTTTCATTCAGCAGCCGGACAAAATCCGGATTACTGAAAAGCATATCGTTCAGCGCACTGAAAGCCGCAATCGTTGCCTGATCCCTGAACAATTTTGTCAGTGAGAGCTTTCCGTCCTGGGTGAACTCCCCCATGTATTCATGGAACCTTCTCAATTGCATTCTCTCGTCGAACAGGAAAGTAAGAGCGTCGGTGATATTATAGAATCCGATCGCAAGTTCCTCGTTCTTCATTATGTTACTAAAGAACGGGTCCTCACTCACGCTGAGAGCAAGTCCCGGATTATTTTCCGACAATTCCATCAGGGCCAGCAGGATATTCGTCAGGGCCGTGTTCTTCAGTATAAGGTTAAACCTCACGCTGCCGTCTATATCTGTATAGTCTCTGAATAACGCAGCGTGTTCTTCACGCACGGTACCGTCTTCATTGAAAATCAGCCTGAAATATCTGTAACCCGCAAGTGTTACCAGGTTCTGGCCGAGCCTCTCATTCTCAAGGAAATCCCTGAAGTAAGGCCTCGATACCAGCCATGCAGCAAACTCCATATTCTGGGGACCTTCATTTTCTCTGCCCTCTCTGAACTCGTCGAGCTTCAGAAGGGAAAAGAGTCCGAGCAAAGCTACGCTCCTTGAACTGTCCAGTGCGACCCGCCCTAATTCGAACACTCCGTCATCGTCTGTAAAATCCTTGAATATACCCCTGTGTATATGTGAAACTGTCCCGTCGCTCTCTATAAACCCTCTTGTGTTTCCTATGATCTCAAGAATACCAAGTAATCCGGCAGATACTTCAGGCAATGATTCTAGCACCTTTTCATCATCCAAAAACCGCATGAAAAGCGCGGGGCTGATTGAGGCGAGCTGCCCGAATACTGACGCTATCGACTCGACTGTTTCTGTATCTGCGGTATTTTCGGCAGTAAAGTAATACCCTATAACGCCGCTTCGGGCGAGTTCCTGCGAAAGAACCGGGTCTATCCCCCACACATTCGCAAGAGCCAGTATGTTCACAGCATGAACAGGATTATTTATGGATCTGCCTATGTCGAATATCCCGTCTTCACCCCTGTAATCCGATAACAGCGCACTGAATTCCGTCTTTATACTGCCGTCTTTATTCAGTATGTCCGGAAGTATTAATGTAAGAATATTGAATCTTTCAGCAGCCGCCGCACTCTTAGACGAATATCTTATTATGTCAGCCCCCCTTGCTCTTATCAGTCCCGGAAGAGTTTTTGCCAAGCCGTTCAGCTCGGTTATTATCCTGGAGGCTCCGACGCTTATATCGCCCAGCGACATCGAATATTTGCTGACATAGTCCGCAGGCATTATCTTGTACAATTCAATTATTTTTAGAAATTTATCGCTGTCAGCTGAACCGAGCCCCTTCATACTATTTATTATCTCGTGAGCGGCGGCAGGATTGATGTTCCACAATCTGATGGCCGCAGCAAACAGTCGCGCCCTTTCAGCGTCGGAGAACAGCTCTTCAAGATCTAGTTTATTCACCGACTCAAGGAGAAAACCTTCAAGCAGATCTATATATTTTTTATCTACATATCCTCTCTCATTGACGACCTCGGCAAGAGCGCCCGAGATCTCGTAAAGTATGCCGGTAAAGCCCTCGTACGCGCTGGTATCATCCAGAAGGCCCCTCAGTGCGAACTCTCTGGCCGCGGCGCTATTCTCGGCTGCAAGGTCCATTATCGCCGTAAAGACGCCTGCTCTCTCATCGGTCGATATGACCGATTCATAATCGAGTTCTCCCGTCTTTTTATCTATATAATGCTCCAGCCCTCTCGTGTATTTTATGACACGTCCGGTCCGGTCGCATATATCCGTGAGCCGGTCGAACATCTCGAAGAAATTCTCCGAATATGTCTTATCTATCAGCAGTTTATTGAAAATATCATGACTGGCGATGTACCGGGCGTAACCGCGGCTCTGACGGCTTATATTCACCATGGCCGCAAAAGTGTTCAGGTATGCATCTGACGAGACTATCTTCCTGACGTCGAGTTTTGTCCCCCTGCTTATAAACGCCTTGAAAATATCTTCCGTCCCTTCAGATATGGTCATCTGATCCGTTACCAGGTCTCCCATACCCTCGGCCAATCTTAGAAGTTTTTCTGCCCTGTCAGGGTCTCCCAGGTTGCTGAAGTATTTCCTCGCAACCAGAATCGCAAACTCCGGACTGTGATATGATATCCCGACAAGCGTCTCTATCTTTTCTATGAACCTGTCAGGAGCCCTGACTATTGAACTGCGATATTTTTCAAAGAAACCTTCCGAGTCCAGGCGCGTGGCCAGTTCCGGATCACTTACTGCCGCCGCCAGCTTGACCTTGAAACAGGAGAATTCACCCGGCATATAAAGTATCCCTGCAAAATTCGGCATACCCTCTACCAGGTATCCCCCAAGTACCTTCCGGTATTTAGCTAGTACCATCCCATTTTCATCAAACAGCTTAGTAAAACCGGTGTCTGCAAGCGCTATCATATGCTCGTAATATTCTTTACTCTCCAGGGCTTCTGTCATGGCAATGGTCATATTGACCGCAAGAGCGGGATTTGCCCTTGATATTTCCTTTACAAATGACATAAGCCCTCTGGTCTCTTCTCCCTTGCCCCCTGACATGATTCTGCTGTAGTCCAGCTTTTCCTTAAACTGCCGGTCAGCGCCCTTTTCAAGACCTGTAAATAAAATGGCCGCCACCTTCCCGAGTTCGCCGTCCTGTTCCAGAAGGTAATCGTCAATTTTTTCATCAGGTAGACTGAACCTCCTGCTCGTTATTGTCTTAGCTAAAAGACTCCTTAAAAGATACGTCATCAGACCATCCGGTACCCAGGTTATCTCCGATATCCTGTCTACTGCCGCAAGGACCCGCTCGATCCTGTTTAGAAACTTCTGCACGGTCAATTCGGTAAGAGAACTTTCACGTGCAAGCAGGTCTTTTGCATCAAAGAAAGATCTGATCAGCATCGGAATCCTCTTCTTGAAACGATTGGTCCCGGATGACATTGCATTCATGGATTTATCCAGCGCTATTATCTCGTCGAAGAGATTCTGACCCCTTGTAAGCGCGCTGACCGTGACAGGCATGCCGCAATATTCCAGCAGGGCTTTTCTCTCTACCAGGGTATCCGGATCATACGTAACCGTTGTAGCGGAGATAACATCTTCCAACCCACGATCGAGCATATTGCCTATCACCCTGCGCAGTTCCTCCTCGCGGCCGGAGAACCTTTTTTTAACGGATTTAAACTTCATGAGCTCTCTCATGTTTGTCTCAAGCGCCATATCGAAACTCAGTCCGTTTTCAGACACTGTTGTATCTATACCTGCTTGTTTGGCTATTTCTATCCTGCTATCAATATCTGTCTCTTCCTTGAGTTTTTCCGGTGTATCAGCTTTCCCTTTAACACGTAAGGAAGCTAATGGAAGAAGTTTTTCCCTTATTCTTTTATTTATATAATCGGCAAGTTCGTTATAACCTACATGGAAGAGAATGGCGCCTATAAGACCAGTAATTATGGCGGGAATGGAACCAATTAAAAGACCGGCGGCAAATAACGCGTTCATAACGACGAACACGAGTCCGATGACAATGCGGTCTCTCAATGACGCCTCTTCGGGCGATCCGCGCTTGTCGAAAAGTACTTTTCCATGTCCGAAAGCGGCGATCAGAGACACCGCGAAAGAAAGCCGCATAAGAAAATTAACAGGCTCTATCTCGTAGAAACTGTTATAGAACCAGTACAATCCGCCCATCATCATACCCTGAAAGAAAAGACTCTCAACTGCTGCCGCTATCCTGGGATATGTTTTTGCGAGTTTCTGGAAACCTGGTGTTACACCAAGCGGCAGAACCTGTTGTTGAGGAGCTGTTTCTGAAAGACGGATATCGCGGACCATGAGCTGCGGGTGTTCCTTGATCGCTTCATCAATTGCCGGAATAAGCTCATCTTTTTCCGATATCAGATTATCATAGTACTTTCCGTCCATGGTCCATATGGATTTCGGTAGATTGGCTTCGAGCATCCTGAGAAGCTCCAGCCTGAGGGTGTCTTTATCCGGATCCCTGTGTTTCCAGCCGTAATCCCCCACAAACAGCGCGGCCCTGAAGACCAAAGAAATATCTTCAAGGTTTTTATCTTCCGCCGCGGGTTTGGCCCACCTTGCATCAACGATATACGCTTTCCTCGGGCCGCCGTTGATACTTCCGACGACTATGTTCCCAAGCTTAAAATCCTCTACGACGATACGTTTTTCCAAAAGAAGAGACAGAAGTTCTTTTACAAGATCGATATCCTCTTCAGAAACCGGGCCTTTCCCCAGTAATTCCTCGAGCGAGTCGCCGTCCACCATTTCGGTAATGATGACGGCATGATCGGCAATAGCCGCATATCCTATGACCCGCGGCGACGCCCCGGCATCCGAAAGACGTCTGAATGAATCAAGCTCATAATCCGGCACCGAGCCTGACATCTTGCTCACCCTGATGACCCAAGGCATTGCCGGATGAGCATAGACGAAATTACTATTACCCGCTCCTATCAGCTCGACATCCTTCCCCTGGATAATAAGGATACCGGGTTGAGTGACGATCATCTTTGGCTCATAAGAATATTCATTCCATTCGGAGAACCTGTCCGAAATGCGGGATATCTCATCAATTGAGAATCCGCTGCGAAGCATAGTCAGCATTGAAGATACCGCCTCATCTCTTGATGCCGGAGATTCCCTAAGGAGAGCGGCTATGCCTTCCAGGTCAGAGACATTTACCAGACCATCCCTCAGCATATCACCAGCCAGCGATACGGTTCCGGCCGGGTCACCTGACCCGGTGGCAATATCAAAGAGGAACGCAGCATCTTTTTCGTCTACCAGCCCTTCAGAGTTGAGTTTCTTTACAGCCGGAAAGGCACTGCGGTATTCCGGGAATGTACCGTCAGTATATCTGTCCTGTCCGCGACCGAAACTGCTCAGCCTGAAAGCGGGATTTCCTTCAAGATCTTTCCCTGTTGCTTCCTCTAAAGTCCATCGTGTTATGGCCTCGAGGTTTTCAAGCCTGCCTTCCAGGTACCGGAGTATCTCCTGCGCTTCGCCTGGATTAAAACCGGAACCTTTTATCAGACCCGGAAGGTCCTTTTTCAGTTTCCTGAAATCTTCGATGGAATCCTTTATCTGTCGGATATCATAATTCTCATAATGCAGATCCGGAGAATCATCCGCATCGTGTTGCAGGTGCCAGCCGTATAGGTACAGGAATCTGTCCAGGCCGAGGGCCGTGTTGAATGAAAGGTCATAGTCAAATATGACAGGAACATCTTTTACCATACGCTGGTTTTTGTTGAAATGATCAAATCTGCCTATAAACGCGTTGAAAACAAGGATGGCACTGCGCGCTTTTTTCGGGTCTTTATGCACGAGTTCATCCAATGCATAGTCCTGTGCAAGCCGCGACAGGTAGCTGCCTTTTTCTGAACTGCTCCCGATCCCGGCCAGGTTGCCGACCTCAGACTCTTCCAAAGTTCTGATCTCCACGCAGTTGACCAGACCCCTGCCGATAAGGTAAGCAAGGAGCTCTATCCTGTAATCGTTCTGCCCCTCTTCCGGGAAAAATTCCCCATTTTTGTATTTCCTTTTTACAAAATGCTTCCTGTTCAATTCATCCTTAAGTATCGGATTGTAAGACTCCGGGAAAGACTCATAACTGTACTGATGCCTGAGCTGCGGCTCTTCGCCCAGGGCAGAGTGCGCGAGCGCGGCCATAGATATCCCATCTGATATTTTCTTTCTCAGATTCACACGCAATCCATAGCCCTGGTCCTTCAAGGATACCGGCAGACAGCTCAACCATTCCATATACGGCCGGGAAGCGGGAGTGTATACAGAACCGTTCTCAGTAAGATATTTAGCAGGATCTTCTTCCTTATATGAATCAGCCGGCAGGTCGTCAGTTATGACATATCCGCCGGGCTTCATGAACATATCCAGGCGCCCCATGAATTTCCCGTATTCATACGGGATGCCCAGGCCAGCTTTCTGATAGTAGAAATCAATCCCGGCGGCAAAGGCCTTTCTCAGAACATCTGGGGTCTCAAACTCATCTCCGATAAGATCTTCCGTCTTGCCGTCTATGAAGACAATGGAATACTCCTTTTCATGAGATGAACCCGGGTATTCCCACTTAAACCGCACACCCGTGTACCCATCATCGGTGCTGAATACCGATGGGATTTCGGTCACTCCCATTGCCTTCAGTTCCGCTGCCAGATCCTCCGTAGAAAGCCCAATGACAAATATGCTGTTCGAGGTATTCCATCCTATATTCATCTTCTGAGAAAAGTATTTTAAATCTCTATATTCTTCCCAGTATTCGTCATCACCCCACTTTTTAAGGACTTCTTCGAGCTCCGTCTTGGAGAAATACCGCCTGTCTATAAAATAGGATTCTATCGCGTTCGTGGAATAGAGGTAGTTTGAAATATCGACCCCCGAACCGCCGTAGATACCGATGGTCTTCCTGTCATCAGGGTTCACGGTTTTCTTCACTTCCATATCCATTCCTACATATGCAACATCGAGCAACCCGTTTTCGGCGGGCCGCGTATCAACACCCAGCCTGCGGGCGGTCTCTATCCGGTATTCGGGTTCAATGGTACGCGACAGTTTTTCAAGTATATCTGCTTTTTCATCAACACGTAAGGAAGCTATTGGAAGAATTTTTTTCCTTATCCTTTTATTTATATAATCGGCGAGATCGTTATACCCTACATGGAAGAGAATAGCGCCTATAAGACCAGTAATTATGGCGGGAATGGAACCAATTAAAAGGCCGGCAGCAAAGATGGCGTTCATAATGAAAAACACACCGAAAATGACCGCAGTATCCCGGAAACTCGCTTGTTCCGGAGGCCCTCGTTTATCAAAGAGAACTTTATGATGACCCAATCCGATGAGAGCAGACATAATTAAGGATGTATTTACAAGCAGATTTAACGGCCCAATATCGTAAAAATAAGTTATTCCAAAATACCAGTAAGTCATAAAACTATGAATAAGAATATTCTCAAGCGCTGCTGCAAGCCTTGGAAATTTCTTTGCGAGTTTCTGAAAACCGGGTGTTACGCCGAGCGGCAGAACCTGTTGTTGAGGAGCTTTTTCTGAAAGACGGATATTACCGGCTTCTTCTCCTGTAAGTACTCTTCTTCTTAGCCTTGCCAGTAAATTATTATCCAAAATCTCTTCTGCTTCTCCCCTATGTATTCTTTCAATTTCAGCCAAAGGCATATTCATATTGTAATTTTTACTCAAACTACCGGTTCTGCTAAATCCTCCGCAGCCTCCGGGGAATAACAATTTACTTGTCTTTGCAGGTTTCTTATCTTTACTGCTGTCTTGAACAAGAAACTGTCTTATAATCAACGGCAGTTCATCAGGAAAGACATAATTATTTATTGTCGTTTTATTCTTATCCTTAACCTCTTTATATATATCCCGCCATGTCCAGTCTTTCTTGTATCCTTTAGCTAAATTCTCTACTATATCCGTGAACATATGATTATTCTGTGTTCCCTGGGCCATATTGCGGGTAAGGATAAAGTAAGGCAATACTTCATCTGATCCAATCCCTATTGTCTTGTTTTCTTCATAAGAATGATGCCTTGTATGTATAACAGCCACATCTTCATGACTTATTATTTTCTTCATCTCTTCTTCAGGCGCTTCATAACCTAGTATTATTCTTGATACTGTTCCGTTTATCTCTTTTTCAAGAACATATTTGACATACTTTTTATTCAATCCGTCAGGAATTACATTTGAAACTTTTGTATATCCCTGTTTCTGAAGTAGTTTTCTCAGGTCTTCTAAATAGCTTTCAGCTGATTTAAAAACATTAACATAAGATATCATAGTATCATTCTTTATCCAGTTCTTGTAATCCGGTTTAGCAAAATGTTTTATAATTGAAGGGATTTTGAATTTTTCAAGTTTACTGCGAGTTTTATTACTTAATAGTCCTCTTGTTTTATCTATAATGATTTGAGCTACTATTCTTTTTCTGGAATCTTTCTCCTTCAGCATATCCAGCAATAAACCTTCAGTGTTTTCTTTTATTTTACTGCCTTCCCATTTAAGCAATTTACTTACCATATCGACAGCCGATACAATATCTGAAGATTTATTTGAATTAATATAAGAGTCAAGGTTGATGAAAACTTCTTCTACTATGCCTTTTGAAAGATACTCTTCAAATAACGGGTCATTTTTTGCATATTTCCTGAAAGTCTCGTATTCCGCGCCCATAAATAGATTTAAAGTAAATTCTCTCTGGTCATCGGCATTTGGGATTACCTTATCTATATATGCTTTTAATGAGCCCTGATATTGTTTATCTACAATTACCTCTAATCTTGCTACAAGCATATTCATAGTAGAAGTCCAGAGATGATGGCTGGTATACAGGACCATGTTGCGGACCATTTCCGGGCTTGCTTCGGCGCAGATCTTCTGGCGCATCTTTTCGCCCTCATCTCCCAGATCATGGAGTCTGTTTAGATTTGTTGCAGCAACATAATAGTAAATGTCTTTTTCATCATCACCGTTTCTGAAATCCATATATGGAAATAAAGAAAATACATTTTTTCCAAATGTAACTATTTGTTTTTCTGCCATTTTTATTTTTAGATTATTATGTTCTTTGTTGACATCCGAATTGCTTGGAATAAATCCTGTCAAATCATACATATATGAACTTAAGTCACGCAGCATGTAACATAAGTCGCCAAATAAATCCTCCACTAAATGATATTTATTCAATTCTTTAATAAATTCCTGACTGGATCGACCTTGAATTATTTTTTTTATGATATAATCGCCCATCCAATCGCCATATTCCAATATTTTTGCGACTAATTCTGCTCTATCTTCAAATGACAACAGGATGTGATTATAGTCGATATTTCCCATATAGAACATACAATAATTAATCGAGGATTTTAAACTTCCTTCATATTTTCTGGGGATCTTCTTTTCAGTAGCCAGATCAATCAGTCGGCTGTAGATTATTTTAAAACCTTTATTCTTCCGCCAATAATTCGCCAAATACTTATTATCGGTATTTAACAAGTAATTTTTCAATTGAGATGCTGCGGCAATGCGTTCAGTTTCCGACAGAGATCTATTTTCCATGACATTTAACATTTTTTCAATCTCCGTATTCAGATCCGGCTGCGCTTTCACCATCCTTGGAAATCCTAGAAAAATTCCCAAACCTAAAGTAGTCATTAATCCCATAAATTCCCTGCGGCTTATACTTCTTCGCATATCCGAATATTTTCGGTATTCCTTAGTCACATTTTCTTTGATTTCAGCGATTTTCATTGCAAGAGGTAAAAACGGATCTTTTTTTGTTTCTTTCATTCCCTTATTAATATAATCAGCGAGATCGTTATAGCCGATATGAAAAAGAATGGCGCCTATAAGACCAGTAATTATGGCGGGAATGGAACCAATTAAAAGACCGGCGGCAAATAAAGCGTTCATAACGACGAACACGAGTCCGATGACAATGCGGTCTCTCAATGACGCCTCTTCGGGCGATCCGCGCTTATCGAAAAGTACTTTTCCATGTCCGAAAGCGGCGATCAGAGACACCGCGAAAGAAAGCCGCATAAGAAAATTAACAGGCTCTATTTCATAGAATGTATTATAGAACCAGTATAGTCCCCCTATCATAACTCCCTGGAAGAAAAGGCTCTCGAGCGCCGCAGTAAGCCTCGGGTATATACCGGCAAGTTTCCGAAAACCCGGTGTTATACCGAGCGGCAGAACCTGTTGTTGAGGAGCTGTTTCTGAAAGACGGATATCGCGGACCATGAGCTGCGGGTATTCCCTGCCGTTAAACTCATTTATATCCAGGTTAAAAAGGACTTCTACCGGGGCGCCTGTGTTTTTCGCCCTTCTCACGGCATCCATTACCTTAGCATCTTTCGCCATCCGGAACGCTATACCCCTTACTTCTCTCTTTCCTTTAATAAGAGTTACCTGCAGGTGATCTTCTTTTTCACCGACAACCCTGAAATCCTTGAGCTTCATGCCGCCGAGCGCAAAAACAGGCGTTGCGTTGCCTGCACCGAACGGTTCCAGTTTTGAAAGGAGTTTTACGGAACCGACATTGACATCATACTCGGATAGACCCGCATCGACATTAACAAACGGTACAACATTCTTCTCAATCATCTGGCGTTTGACCGCCTCACTGTAACGTCTTTGCAATTCAGGAAGTTTATCCGCAGGAAGGCTGCAGCCGCCTGCAGCGTCATGGCCGCCGTATCCGAGGAAGAGGTCGCTGCATTCTTCGAGCGCTTCCAGCACGCTCACACCGGGTATGGTCCTCAAAGAACCTTTTGCAATACCTTTTTCTTTATCAGCTGAAAGTACGACTGCCGGAAGGCCTGTCATCTCGACTATCCTCGATGCAACTATTCCTATGACACCCTCGTTCCAGTCTTCGCCTGCCATGATGACCGCGTAATCTTTTTCTTCGTTAAACTCTGTCTTGAGCCGCTCTTTGACATCTTCTACCATTTCGGCTTCGATCTCTCTTCTCTTTACATTGAAATCCACCAGTTTTTGCGCGATTTCACTGACTTTTTCTTCATCACCGCTTAAGAGCATCTCGACCGCTTCACTCGCATGAGCTATCCTGCCGGAAGCGTTCAGCATAGGCGCAAGATAATAGGATATCTTACCTGTTGTGATATCTTTCATTCCCGCAGTCTCCATAAGTCTGGCTATGCCCGGTGTAACATTATCGGAATTAATGACCTTAAGACCTTTTTCAACAAGTATCCTGTTGTCACCTTTAAGGAGCATGATGTCAGCTACCGCTGAGAAGGTGAAAAGGTCCAGGAGGTAATCTGCGTCTCTTTCAATACCGAATTCGTCCAAGAGCGACTGCGAAAGTTTATATGCTACGCCGCCGCCGGCAATATGTTTTGCCGGATGATTCGTATCTTCCAGAAGAAGCGGATGAACCATAGGAATATCATCAGGTTTAGAGAACACTTCATCTGTTATAACAACCGGTTCGCTGTATTCAGCCAGTACTTTTTCCTGGAAATCCCTGAAGAGTTTTGCAAATTTCGGATCAATTTCTTTAGACAACCGGTCTTTTGCAATATGTGCCAGCATCTCGTATTTATCGCTCCCTATCTTCTCTATAAGATCCTTTCTGTTAGCGCGGATATACTCGGAGAACTTATCATCATTGAACATGATGCTCCTGGATTCAAAATCTATCCGTATCCAATGCTCTATGGTCTCAGGGAATGTCTCATTTGTAGCAGAAATTATATTTTTCATGACATTGCCGTCATCTACATCGACCACATCGACAGAGATATCTATACCAGCTTCCTTGAATACATACATCACAGATCCCCACTCCTTAAAATCCACAATCGTCTCTCCAGAAGGTTGAGTCGGATCAGGATAACGCCACGGTATCTCTCGCCCTTCGTAATATACGTAGAAATACCCGGCTTCACTTAAACCCGCAGGAGGGTTCACATGCCTGTTATTGTATTCTCCGGATGCCCTGAAATATTCATCCAGCAGATACGACGCCAGGTGGGAATAGAAGGCTATCTGGCCCATGTCCGTCTTCCATAAACGGACCATCATTTCTTTGAGCGCTACTTTTTTCAGTTCATTAAATCTTTCTTTGATCGTCTTTGGATAAACCGGCAGACTATCCATATCAAGAAGACCATGTTTATCCCTATACTCTGATAATAAAGCATCCTTTGAAGCCATTTCTTTCTTGAGGTGCCTTGCTGTATAGATATCGCCGGAACGCGGCAGGTCATCTTCTTTTTCAGGCAGGGCGTGATGGTCGGTAATAATCACTTTCATCCCGAGGCTCATGGCATACTCGGCCTCTTTTTTGCTCCTGACTCCGTTATCGACCGTTATCAGAAGATCACACCCTTCAGCGGCCACCTTATCCACGCCTTCCATCTTCATACCGTAACCTTCGGTGAACCTGTCCGGTATATGGTAACCTATGTATTTACCGTAATCTGATTCCGGTATACCCTCTTTTTCCAGTATCCTGTGAATAGTTTTTATCATGATAGTAGTCGCCATTATGCCGTCGACATCATAATCACCGAATATGACTATCTTTTTCCTGTTTCGTATCGCTTCTTTTATCATTGAAGTCGCTTTCTGCATATCAGGCAATTCGTTATAATGAGACGCCTCAAGAGTCTTTCCGGCATTCATGAATTTTTCAGCCATATCTACTGTTGTTATCTTTCTTGCTGCAAGAAGACCGGCAATCACCGAATATATCCTGTCCTGGCTGTACGCTTTCTTCCCGAGTTTCTTTATTGTTTTCTCAAAAGCCGCCGCATCGGCTGTTTTCACGGCATTGAATATTATCTTCTTATCTTCCTGCTTGAACCGGGAGAATAATTCAACTGCTTCTTTTCCTGAATAGAATCCATAATCGAGCAGTATCCTGCCGATATCCGGGTTTATCAAAATTATCTGTTTATCAGGAGCCAGCCGTTCGTTCAGCACATCACTTAATTCCCTGGATATTATCCTCGGATATACCGAATCCTTCAGGTGTGAAGCTATCTCTCTTACATTGGACCTGTCGGCTTCTTTCTGCTTCCATACCCTCTGAGTAGGTTTTTTAGGCGCTATTTCTTTTATTGCTACTGTTTTTGGAGCTGCAAGTTCTATAATATAAACCGGATATGTTATATGGGAAACTGTTGCCCCTTTACCTTTTTCGAATTTCGGATAACTCTTATAAATACTGCCGAAATTTCTTATAACTTCATTGAATTCCGAAAAAGACTGGGATTCATCATAACCCACATTGACACCACTCGCTATTATGTACTGAAGCTTCGGGTATTCCCTCATCAATGTATCTATAGAATCTACGAAATTATATTCAGGAAGGTTCACAACTAATACATCTACATCCAAGTCATTCGGCAGATCCATAAAATTACTTCTTATGAATTCAATATTTTTGGCATTGTTTCTGCCGGCAATATCTTTTGATAATTCAAGTATTTCCTTATCACTATCGACAGCATACACTTTTTTAGCACCCAGCTTGCTCGCAACAATAGAAAGTATCCCGCTTCCGCTACCCGCATCCATAACGCTCTTGCCACTGAATCCTATTTGACCGGCAAAATCCTGCATTGCCTGGACAACTCCTTTTGTCGTCTTGTGCAGGAATTCGTTTTCCTCTAACTGCCCGTATTGACTCCTGAACCAGTCATAATAAGGTGTCCCCTCCACTAATCCCGGAAGTATAACCGTATTATTATCTGTCTCACCTTTTTCCAGGAAATACATATTGCCGATTTTTCTATCCAAAGCAGCGGATACTTCTTCATCTTTTTCTGTAACAGCTATCTCAGGTAGAAGTGAATTTACAAGTTCTATAAGTTCTGTCTGGCCGGGTCTTTTTAGAACCTCTATGTGAGCTTTGTCGAATGGTATTCCCTGTTTAATGAGGTCCTGGATGGCGAGTTCACGCTCAACGAGAGCGCGGATAAGGTCAGTATCGGGCTTGTTCCCATGGTGATCGTACAGGACTTCTAAAAGCTTTTCATGTATATCGAGTACGGCTTTACCCTTTTCTACTTTAAGCCTCGCCAGCATATACATATCAGGGCCCCTGATAAAGACATTCTCTTTATCACGAATTGCCCTTATAAATAGCTGCCTGCCGCCTATAATTTCATTAAACATATTATCGGCTTTTATTAATTCTCTCGTTTTATTGATCACGGCTCTTTGATACGGTTTCTGATCGTTATTCTTTATGACCATCTTCTGTGTAAACACATCATAAATGACATCCAGCACCGGCACTAATTTTTGAGCTTCCGATTCCGCAAGCTCAACTGATCCCTCTGTGAGCACTTCCAGCATGTTTTTGACTTCATACTGGTTATAGTCCAGCCCTTTCTGTTTGAGTTTACCGGAAATATATTTTCCGTACGGCACAGGAAACTCAAATGTCTTCTCTGCAAGGTATTTAACCCAGACAGCGATCTTACCGGCATGCAACGCGCTTACTTTTTGATCAATTAATGCAGCATCATCTACATTGACCAGTTCTCTGGCACTTTCATATATCCTTTCCAGCTCTTTCAATACTTCAGGTTTCAGCTCGCCGTGTTCTTTAAAAATGTAATAAGTGAACCTGAAAGACCTTCTTGCGGCAAGCTTTGTGAGTTCATCTTTGCTGTAAAGTTCTTTTTCAAGTTCTTTCAGAGCCTGGATATCCAGTTTTTTAGCTTTCATCAGCTTGATATATTTCATACCTATCTCTTCACTTAAGGCGATGATATCATCCTGATCTATCCCAGGTTTTTCTAATTTTTCAGCCGGTTCCGGTTTAATTGTTCCGTCGGCAATGAGATCTTTTTGCCAGACTTTAACAATTTCACTGTCTATCTGGGAAATCTTCCTGACTACAGGTTCCCAGTCATTGACATGTTCCTGTCTTAAACCGTCAAAGACCCATTCGAACGCCCGGGCGTTGATATCGGGAAGAAGCCTCACATCTATACCGGCTTCATATACAGCCATCACCAGTTCTACTGCAAGATCCTGGCTTACGCGTTCAGCCAGAAGATGCCTGTCAAGCAGCCTGTCATATGACCTTTTTTCGAAATTATATATCTCATACGGCTTAGTCCAGTATTCGTAAGATGTCATCATTTTATCTTTCAGCACGATCTCATCTTCTACAGACAGCATGAAAATACCTATAAGGTTGTTTATCTCTTCATCGGAAGTTTTCCGATAGAGCCGCATGGCCTCTCTTTGAAATTTTATAACATCATCATCATCTGCTTGCAGATCACTATCCGCATAATGGAACCTTCCCAGCGCGTATATCTCGGACGGAGTCATTATCTCGTTTATGACTTTTTCTGTCTCTCCTTTTTTTAGATAATATTTTGCCTCGGGATACCGGGTACTGCCGAGCAGTTTTTCCAGTGTTATCAGTATCCGGCTATCAAGCTCCGGCTGTTTTACCAGGGTTCTTCCCAGCCTGTAACAGGAAACGGCAAAGGCCGCGGCTTCAGGAGCATTCAACATCCTGGCCGCGCGTCTCGTACTTAATACTCCGAAACGGTCATGAAATTCGGTATTCTTGATAAACGGGTGCTGGATCCTGTCATACAATCTTTCTACTGAATCTTTTGCATTTGCCCGATCCAGAAGACCGACCACTTTGGAGAGCAGTTTGACCAGGAATTCTTCCCTCTTGCCTGAAATCAGTTTTTCCATAAGAACGCCTATTTTTATCTTGACCGCAACATACAGGAGCACAGCTAATACTGGTTTTGTCACTGCCCATACTTTCAGTGTTACCCATTTCGCCGATGTGATCATCCTTATCATTGTCCGCATTACAAACCGCCGTCTTGGACTTACGACTGTTCCTATCCAGTGTGATATTTCAGCATCCACAGCAAACAGGCTGCTCTCTATATGGGTGTCTCCGGCCAGTTTTGTTGTCAAAATATCGGCTCCTGATCTTCCTTCTTTCGGCTCCACTATATCGATAAAATAATTCTTGCGCCAACTGAATATATGTCTTTGATGCATGGCTTTGGGAAGTTCATTTATAATATTCATTGAGAACCTTCTCAGGTTAACAGCATAAACGAGACCGATAAGAAAATCCGAAGGATCTTCAGTATCTACTTTCTGCAGGATCATTATCTTTTTTATCTTATTGACTATGCCCGGGCCGTTATACTGCGGGCTCATCTTTCCCCAGCCGATCAGACCCTTTATAAGTATCTCCTGCCAGTTTTCATCAACAAGGCCCGCATTCTCAGCTATCGTTCCCGCAAGGTCCGTTTTCATCCAATCTATATAACTAGGTTCTTCCCATGTATCGGCGAGGCTCCGAAACAGTTTATCTGTGTCTACCGACGAGAGTACGCCGTTCTTTACGAGTTCAATGATAAAATATGTTCCCAGCTGAAGATATTTTTTATCTATATCGTCTCCCTCGTTATTACCATCCGTATGCGCCAGCCTGCCGAATAGTTCTTTGGCAGTTTCCGGATCTTCAAAAACAATATTATCAAGTATGGATTTATCTACAATTCTTGTATTAAATTTCCTGACCGTCTCCCATATATAGATGATAGTTTCAGTATTCACTATGCCGCGTGATCTTTTGATCCAGCCTGCTATATCAAGAAACGTGTGTGAGACCGGCACAGTGATATCTTCTATATTACCTTCGTAATTCTTTACAGCATCAAGCACTATTTTTGTTGTCTTCCTGATATCTTCCGGCGCTATACGTTTATCATAGGCTGCTGTTATTTTCATTAGATTGGGAGCGACATCATAAAACGATTTAGCCAGTTGCTCAACAGCCTGTTTTCTGAAATCCCCGCCGTCTTTCACTTTAAAATAGAACTCTTCTATGCCCTTTTCCATGTCATATAACGCTACTATCACTCCCCGGAACTCATCCATTTTTTCAGGTGATGCTCCTGTTTTCTCCATCCGGCTCAGTTTCCTGTATACAGCTTCGCGCCATACATCATCGTCCATATCTTTTATTCTTTCGCGGAATTCTTTATCGCTATAGACCGGGAACTCATTTATAAATGTGTGAATTTCAATAAACCTGGGTCTCTTTAATATATGAGATGCGATCCTTTTTGCCATTTCCGGATCCGTCTCATTGAGCTCATCAAGGAACGCTTCAACTTTGGCTCCCCATAACCCGTATAACCTGTTTGCAAAATCTTCTGAACCGTATTTCTTTTCGTATAATGCTCTTATCTCTTCTCCATCCGATATCTTTCTCTTAAAATAATACGGCCATGGCAGAATATTGACTTCTTTTTCCAGTTCTTCAAGATATTTTTCGCGAAACCCGGATACATCTTCTATCGTGGATATATCTTCTTCATCAAGTACGACCCTGTTAGCCATTCCGTTTAATGTATCCAGTATTACCGAACCTATCTGGCTGATAAATTTCTGAGAGTATTTTCCTTCTGACAACAGTTTAGTTAGTAATACTTCTTCCGGTTTACCGACCCTCTTGTACACGTTCTTAGCAAAAAGGACCTCATATTCCTTCTTAAAGCTTTCATTTATCTTTTTTATTTCTTCCTGGTAATTCCCCAGCACATAATACGGCATGCTCTGAAGTTGAGCAAAATATTCCGGCAGGTCTTGTATTGATTTGATTATTCCCAGCCAACCACCGGTACGCAAGATCCTTTTAAGGTTGTCTCCTTCTGCTGAAATACCGAATATCTCCGGTAAGAGAAGCCCTTTACCTGCTTTTTCTGTATCTTCCATGATTTTTTGTAATTCGCCTGTCATAGCCATAAATCCGGGACCCTGTCGGTAATCCGCGAGTTGTGCCATTTTCACCATAATTTTTACAAGTTCAGGAAGAGCCTGCGGATTAATCTCTTTCACCTGTTTTATACGGGCTGTCAAACCCCGCAACATACCTCCCCGGATACTCTCTTTATCGTAAATATAGCTCAGTCTTTCACCGGTAATAAATTCCGCAACCTGTTCCCACACTCCGGCTGTTTGTGTCTCTGAAATCAGTTCGCCGAGGTCTTCGATATTGCTGGTCATCTTAAGTATGTTCCTGTTTGCATCAAGAAATTCGATCGCTGTTTTCAGGGTTCCGTATTTATCCGCTTTAACAACGAACTCGATCCAGCTTCTTAACGGGTTATAGTATCTGTACGTTTCATTGAACTTTTTCGTGAACTCACTGTATATCGAAGGTATCCTCTGTTTCAGGTTGTCGGGGATCTTCCTGTACGCGTAGTTATCATTAACAGCTTTATTGTTGATATATCTGCGCAGTACTTTTTGAAGAATATTCTTCTTGCCGAAGATCTCCCTCTGGAGCCCTTTATAGACTTCCCGGAGTTCCCCGTACTCTTTTTCCCCGTATGCGGCGGCATAGCCCATATTAAAGAGCAGTTCATCAAGACGGGCCGCCAGTTTTTTGTCAGTAAAGAAATCATTTGAAAGGAATACCCTGTCGTTATAGGCAAAGGCGATAAGATAATCTTCGTCTTCCTTCACTATCGCATCGAAAGCCGCTATATCTCCGCGGGCAAAATACTGTTTCAGTGTTCTCAGTATCCTGCGTTTCATTATAGCATCACCGCCGGGGCGGGCTATTTTCTGTTCGACCCTGGCAAGATGCTTTTCAATAAGTCCGTTCCGGACCACTGTCAGAACCAGAGGTTCTATATCCTTTATGTGCTCGAGCGAACTTCCCCGCCCTATTGCTCCCCTGGCCTTCACATACTGTCTCACTTCGACCGGTTGTTCTTCTTCTATCTGTTCCGACATGCCCGGAACAGTTGTTCCGCCCAGTGTTTCTACCGTTTCTAAAACAAGGCTTTGCAGTTCTTTCGGAAACATCACAAAATTTTCACGGTCTTCCATAAACAGTCTTGCCACTGCCTCTGCGAATAGCTCCTCCCTGTCTTTCATCTTTGTCATAGCAGCCGATTCTATCAGATCGATCTCTTCCCGGGTCATCGCCTCGAAAATCGCGCTGATCTCTTTTATTGTCTTACCTGTAAGTTTGATATTGAAAATAATATGGCCGAGTTCATGGAATACGGTCTTGGGTAAAGCTGTCTCGGTATTGATGTAGATCGAAGCCCTGCCTTTTCTCTTAGCGTCAGTCCATATGCCCCGGACATTATCATATTTGCCCGGTTCATATTTCGGATGCTGGCGGATATCGTATATCCCATCGACTATCTCCGCTATCCGGCCGGTCTTCAGTAGCGCTTCGTGTAGATTTTTAAGTTCATCTTCGGTTCTTTCCTTCATAAGAGGTTCCAACTGGTGCCACAGTCCATCCGGCATCATACGCGGTTTTCTTAAACCGAGGACCATATCCTTCGCCCTTACGGCAAGCCTGATAAAAGCGCTGTAAAACCTGTCCGGTTTCGATTCCCCGTCAAGCAGTACATTATCAAGAAGGAAACTCAGTATATCCGCGTCTTCATGCGAAAGATGCGATATATGGTCTTTTACTTTATGTATTGTCTCGTCATCAAGACTTATATATATTTGTGTTTCGAGAAGAATATGCATAAACTCGTTCTTAAGTTCTTTCATGCGTTTATTGTCCAGTACTCCTATTGCTATACGCATACGCATCTGAAGGTTCTTCATCTTATGCACTGAATATCTTTGCGATGCCTCTATGATCCGGGTCTTGAATTCATCTATCGTGAAAGCCGGGTTCTTTTTTGACCATTTTTTGAATTCCGCTACAATTTTTTCCGGCTTGGAACCGGCCAATCGTTTTGCAGGTTTATAGAAGAAAATAAATATGGGAACAGTCAGCCAGTGCCAGCAGGTCGCCCATGCGATTTTGGTATATACCGCCCCGAGCCCTATGATTATGGGGTCGCTCTTTATGTAACCGTAAAGGATTACAGCAAGAGGCATCGCCACATCTTCTATCAGTTCCCATACGAGCGCGAATATAATAAACGCTTTTCCGTATTCAGGCGCATACTGAAGAGAATGCTCCCACGCATGCATAACAGAATGTTTTACTGAATGTTTAAGCCTGTCAGGCAGCCCGGCAGGCCTGAAATACATAACAAAGTTTCTTAACTTATTAACGAGTCCGGCAGTCTCTACATGTCCGCAACTGTCATCGCAGATATGTCCCGGATGATGATGGTGGTGATGTGATTCTTGATGATGATCGTGTTCTGTTTCAGCTTTAACGATCTCTTTGATAATTTCCGGCGGTGAACGTTCTCTCAGTTTTGAGGCAGCGGCTTTATCGGTAAACACTTTTACCCTGGCATGGTATTTAAGGAATGATACAGGCACACGCGGCATAGCGGATCCGTCAATATAATCAGCCAGGGATGAACTATTGTTTTCGCCGCTGGCCAGAAGCACGACTTCACCGGAATCCAGTATTGTATCTATACCCATACTAACAGCG
>JBDRKX010000050.1:0-2667 GCA_043813605.1 Elusimicrobiota bacterium
CAGAAGCGTTTGCCTGGGCGTTGAGGGAGGTCTATTTCCTCAGGATGAATACGCCCGAAGACGCTGCCAGGATAAAGACGATGATATATAAGATGAAAATACATAATGTCGCACTTGAAGAGATATTCAATGAAATAGAGAACGATATAGCCCATTTACTGGAAATATACGGAACAGTGGGCGGAATTCTAATGTACCTTGCTGAAGATGCGGGTGACAAAAAGTTCAGTGAAGAAGAAAAAATAGCTATTGAAGAAATAGCTGTAAAGATGAATTCGAGAGACAGATCAAAAAAGGTCATGTCTTACATAATCCTGGCAATGAAATTCCCTGAACTGTATTTTGAACTGGAGAATCAGTACAAACTTACTAAGGGTATGACTGATCAGGAGATAATGCAGATCGTTGAAGCACTGGGAAGCAGTGATGAGAATGAAAAGATACTGGAGGAATTTCTCGGGGCTGAACGATTCCATATCAGGCAAGCCGCTATTTCGGCTATCGAACCGATCTATAAAAGGAAGATAGAAAATATAGCTCAGATTCCGGCAGTAGTAGACAGGATCATATCACTGCTTAATGATAAGATATTCATGGTGCGTTATGAAGTGATAACGAGTTTTGCCGTAGAGATATTCCTGAAACTGAATGAAATGGAATTATCCGGCCGGGCACTTGAAAAAGCAGGTGAACTGGAAGATAAACTGGCTTCAATGGCAGAGATAACCGCAGCCGGTCCGGAAGCATTGTCAAAATTATACACGATATTTGTCAGGAACGGAAAAATGAATGTTGCAGATCTTGAAAAGAAGATGGATGACCGTGATATTTTTATGGAAGCAGCCATAATGGCACTTGGTACTGTGTACCCGGCTGAGATACGAAATGGCGGCAAGATCAGTGAAAAAAGGCTGAAAAAACTGTTGGATAAACTTTATGACGAAGATAACGATATCCGTGAGGAAAGTGTTATTACACTCAACAGCATAATGATAGAGATGTTCCTCCAGGGCCATATAAAATTCAAGGAATTACTTGTGAAATTTGATGATAAAGACGATTCAATACGTATGGCGGCATACAGGGCAGTGGGGAACATACTGGAAAGACAGATAGAAGACGGAAGTTTTGATACCGGGATGCTGGAATATATTGAAGAAAAACTCGTCAGGGAGACCGGGCAGGTACGCGGTGCTGTTATAAATGTGCTGGGCAGCCTGTATTTGAAACTGCAGGAATTTGCGGGTACGGCGATAGACCCGGAAAAAGTAGAAAACCTGGAATTAGAACTGAGTAACAGCCGGCCGGAAGATATAACCGCACCGGCTGTAGAAGTACTTGGAAAGATCTATGTTTATTTTATCGAGCAGGATGATTTTGATGTAAGTAAACTGGGAATAATTGAAAAGTATCTTACAGACAGTGCTTTTGAAGTCAGGGAAGCGGCTTTTGACGTTATCGCGGAAATATACATAAGATTCATTGAAAACAAGGAATATGATAAGGTTAACCTGAAAGTAATTACTGACGTGCTGAGCGGCGGATTAACGCAGGCCGAAGGCGATGCAATAAGGGTTCTTGGCCTGATATATAGTGAACTGATAAGTGCCGGCAGTATAGATATGGTTGATGTCACAAAAATAGAAGAAAAGCTTTCCGACTTCTCACATGCAATAGAAGAAATAGCCGTAGTGACATTGGGTAAATTGTACTTAAAAATGATCGAGAACGGTATGATGGAATTAACCGATATAAGAAAACTCGAAGAAAAACTGGATGATACGAGAATGTGGGCTGCTGTAGTGGAAGTGCTCAGGCCTATATACAGGTATGTCTACAGAAATGAGAATATCAAAGAGATTATATCACATAACCTGGAACTCTTTGAAGAGAAGATAGAAGCCGAAGCGGATATAAAAAAGAAGTCGCTTGTCTCTCCTTATGAAATAAGGGTAAACGATAAAGAGAGAGTTGTCGAAGGTCTGGTCAACGGCAAAGCTGTGGTCAGACAGCCGATCCTTGGGGAAGTGGATGATGAAGCGCTGCTTAATGCGCAACTGGTAGAAACACCGGAGACTGTCAGGCGGCTTATAGACCTCTTCTTTACTTCTGTCAGGGAGAAACTTAACGCGCTTCTATGGCTGGGTCAGACATCTACCGGAAAGACATCTCTTGTAAGGTATGCGGCTGCGCTCGTAGGTAAACCTTTTACAAGAATACAGGTGAACGCGTCTATGGACGAACTCGATCTGATCGGCCATCACCAGCCCAAGGGGCTCGATATTAAATATGACCAGGCTGTCGAGATAATACTCGAAACTCTGGCACTCGACAATACCGGCAGGCTGAGAAACCTGCATGAAGACGCGTCGCATAAAGGCGCCCAGTGGTTTAAGATGCAGAAAGCGCTTCAGGACCTGATGCCGTCTGAAACCGGAAGATCTATGACAAGGAAAGAGATCTCCGGGATATTGCATAAATTAATAAATATCAGAGGTAAAAAAGACGCTAATAATGTTGAAGTCGTCAGGAGCCTGGGATACCTTCTGGAAGGCGGCGGAATAGTGCTGGAATTCAAGAAAGCGCCGTTTCTGGAAGCTCTGGAAGCGGGGCACTGGATACTTCTTGACGAGATAAACCTTGCAAGGGAAGAGGCTTTAGGAATAC
>JBDRKX010000051.1:0-9544 GCA_043813605.1 Elusimicrobiota bacterium
AGAATACTCGGAAAAGCATAATATACCGTTTAAGGCAGTGTTTTACAGGGCAGTGTCCCTGTTTCGTATAAGAATTACAGAGGGATATTCACTCATAAAAGGGTGGATATCCCTTTTGTAATTTTAAGGTGTATTTTCTGCAAAATAACCCCGATTTACTGTAAATCCCCCGGTTATCCTATTATCCGCTGTATTTTATAAATTACAGGGATCTTACAGATATTTCATCTGTTTTCTATCATGTTGTTGCATAATATTAATGAAATCGGAAAAATTACTGGGAACCAGGATATATTTGAGGCATCATTATGGACAGTGAAAAGAGGAAATACGAGCGGTATAAGATGAACATCATATCTGTGATGACTTGTGCTAAAAATAAGCGTAAAGAAGACAAAGCGGCTGTAATAGACCTGAGTGAAGGAGGAATATCTTTTATCAGTCCGACAATGTTTTTCTACGGAGAAGAGATAATCTGTAATCTGTGTGAGAGCGGCAGGAAATTGCTGGGGACAGTAAAAAGGATAAAAAAGACCGATAACCTGTATTTTCACGCTGTCGAATTCAATGACATCTCCAATGGTGAGAAAGAAGGGTTGACAGCATGGATCACGGATGTCATCAAGAGATACGAGGTTAAGTACAATCCTCCTGCAGACTACTATTATAATAACTGATCCGGGAAGTTATAGCGAAAAAAACATATCAGTACCAGCCTGTTATAGTTCGATATGTTCCGGAAATTTAGTGACATTTCTGATTAAACCCATTATTTGCAATAAAAGATGGAATTCGACGCAAAGAACACCACATTCTACGTCACAAAAAAGCTCAGCAATACTTACGAGTATTCCCTCTCTTTTTTGCTATGTATCATATGGCGTCTTTTCCGTCTCTGTTCTTCATCTCTATCGCAAAAATGGGTTAAAACTTGATTCACTGCGATTATTTATTATAATAACAATTATAAAAGTAATCGCTTTATTTGGGCAGCGATATGGTATTGTAAGAATTTTTGCCGTGAAACCAAGAACTAAAGCGTATGGTATCTTACTTAAGCTGCTTTTAATAGCAGTCCTGCAATTTATATCTCCCCCAACAGTGTTTTCTTTCAATGATACCGGGCCTGAAGCCCAGAGAGCTTCGGATGAATTGAACGGGGACGGCATGTCCGGTTTCTTTATAAACAAATATGGAGACAATGTGTTCAGGCCCAATGGTTATGTTACGAGAGAGGACCTGGTACTTCTGCTGAACGAGTACCATACTGTTACAAAAAACCTGATCGAACAGAACAGGATCCTTTCTGACCGGCTGTCGGATTACGCGAAACAGGATGATATCGAAAAGCTGAAAAAAGGCTCAACCGCTTCGGAATCCAGGATAGAACGTATTAATATGGGTATGATCCAGTTGAATACCAGGCTGGAAGATCTTGCAAAAGCGTATGCCGAGATGAAAATACTCATTGACGAACTGGAAGAAAAGACGGAATACCAGGTTCCTGCCGTATCAAGGAGGGAAGATTCAGAAAGACTCTGGATAGATGATTTCGATACAGGTAAATTGCCTAACCTGCTCGGCGGTAATTTTGGATCATGGGAAAAATCTCCCGATGACAATACACAGTTCTGTCATGTTAAGTATACTGACAGTGAGAAACTGGGCAAGGATGGTTACTCGATAAGGATATCGTATGATGTGGATTCTCCTAATCCTGCTTACAACGGTATATGGATGAAGCTCCAGAACGCTAATTTTGCGCCATACAGGGCTCTCTGTATTTCCGTCAAAGGAGACGGCCGTACAGGATACACTAACAGGTTCAAGCTTGAACTCAAGAACAGGGCGAAAAAAGTAGCTGCTGTCATGATAGATAACATATCCGACAAATGGCAGGAAATAGAAATACCGTTTACGAACATGCGCGGTATAATGGATTATTCAAATATGTCTGAACTGGTGATAATCTTCGAGGATGCGGCAGCTAACTCTAAGAGGGGGATCCTGTATATAGATAACATCTACTGCAAATAACGGTTTATAACCTGCCGGTTACCGTTACCCGCTGTTTGAAAGACCGGATCACTAAAATAAATGAATACAATTAAATACACAGTCTTGGTTTCGATAATGATCTTTCTGTCTGTTTCCTGTTCTTATGCGGATGTATTTGACGAACTGTCTTCTCTTGATAAAGACAAGTATGTGCATTTTGCCGCCGGTACGCTCGTTTCGCATGCGAGCTATCCTGTGTTCAGGAAAATACTTAAAAACAGTGACAGCGCCTGGATCTACTCTTTTTTCACATCCGTTTTATTCAGTACGGCAAAAGAGCTCTATGATGCCGACAGGACGGGATTTGACTGGGGAGACCTTTCTGCCGGAGCATTGGGCGGCCTGACTGTGATTGTGGTGAAGTTCTAAAGAAACACGGGGGGGGAAAACTCTATATGAAAATACTGATAGCTGACGATAACAGGCACATTCTAAACATAATAAAAGACTCTTTGGAGAATCTTGATATTGAGATAGACACTGCTTTGAACGGTGAGGAGGCGCTCTACCTGATGCGCAGTAACGAAGGGGCGTATAATCTGCTCATCACTGATATAAACATGGATGATATGACAGGTGTCGAACTGGCAAAAAAAAGCAGGGAGATCGATCCGGATATAAAGATAATAGGAATTTCCGGCAGTAGAACGCTCGGTATGGTCTCTAAAGATATTAAAGAAGAAGACCGGAAACTGTTCGATAAGTTTCTTTTTAAACCGTTCAGTATATATGACCTGCGGGCTATGGTCAACGGACTGCTGGTATGACAGCCGGACAGCAAAGGGATAACGGTATGCCGCCTAAAAAAATACTTGTTGTTGATGATGATGAAGTACTGAACAGGACTATACGCAATATACTTGAAGGCGCCGGTTACGAGACGGTATTCGCGTTTGACGGCCATCAGACCATATCGTTTGCGAAAGAGGCCAAACCGGACCTGGTCCTTCTTGATCTAATCATGCCGGGCAGGATGGGGGACGATGTCTATAACGAACTTAAACTGACTACCGGTATGCATAATGTCCCTATATTGATCATATCCGGCGCGCCGCCCGAAGACATAATCAAGCTTGCCCGCGCCAGGAAAATAGCCAAAGAGGATATTTTTATCAAACCGTTTGATTACGGTGAACTCCTCAGCCGGGTCAACCATTATCTTTCCGGATAGTTTTAAAAGGATACCCGGTGATATAGCCTCGGGTATATATATCGTGCATGTTAAAGGCCCGGGTGTGGACATACGCAAAAAAATGGCTATCCTCAGATAGCCGGATCCCTGCCTGTTATAAAAATATCCTGTGAAGGTCTATTCTGAAATAGAATAGCAGCGCTTTTTATTAAAATTCTATTATGTGTTTAGGCTGCCGGCTTGTGGGAAAAGAGCAGTATTTGTTGCGCATTTCCGCGATCTGTTCCATGAGCCTGTTCTTTTCGTGATCAGAGATATTGTCAAACGCGATCCCGTGTTTATGCAGATTGCCGTTTGCTTCTGACCTGGTGACCCTGCCTTCGAAATTCAGATCGTTGTTATGCAGATTGAATACGATCTTGTCACCCGGGGAAAGCATTATCGGGCTGAGGAAAGAAACTCCTCCTTCACTTATATCCACTACTGCGGCCTGGTCTTTCATTTTGACTTGTTTGTAATAGGTGATGTCGCCGGTACTGTTGATGTTCGAGCGTCTGTGTTTCCTTCTTTCTGCATTCATCCTTATCTCCTTGTTTTCACAACTTTATAAATCAGAATCTAAAAGCAAATAACACTGTATTAAGAATACGCTGACGAAAATACTTTTATATTATAGAAAATATATTTCTGGTATGCAAATAGGTATTATTTTGTGCCGGTACGGCGCAAAACAGGGACCCGGTATTTGCAATTATATCGTGTAAAACATTAAAATAGTGTACAAATGTGAATATAAAAGGAAGATCATATGCGCATGAAAAACAGAAAAAAACATCCTGTTCTCGGATTCGTAAGTGTTCTTGCAATACTGGCGGCAGTTATCTATATATATGCGGGGTTCTTTTACCCGGACCCATTTTTTGTTATGAGTCAGCCGCGCACTGCTTTTGTAATAGTATGGGGCGCCCGTATACTGATTCCTCTTTTCGCGCTGGCGCTCTTCATCATATACCGCCGGCTGAGAACCGGGAAACTTAAGATCAAATATCTTGTATTGTCTCTCGTGCTGCTTATGATACCTGTTATGATAATGTATCCGTTAATGAACATGTGGTATAACAGCAGGGTGATACTGGACAAATATCATCCGTACCTGCAGCTTACTCCCCGCAGTATTTCGGTAACAGCTGCTCCTTTTACGGTCGTATGCATGGGCGGTTCTACCACGGAGTTTAAGGACAGTAAAGGTAAAGGCTGGCCGGCAAGGGTCGAAATAATGCTTGAAAAAATGGTTCCCGGCAGGGATATTAAAGTCTATAACCAGGGCCGCCAGTGGTATACAACTCTGCATTCGCTTATAAATTACGAGACAAACATACGGCAGTATAAACCGGATATGATAGTTATTATGCATACTATTAACGATCTTTTACATAATGCGGATTTCTCTTATTTCAGTCACGGCAGGTTCCGTGAGGATTACGGCCATTTTTACGGGCCGGTAAAGAGACTTGTTACCAGGGCGGGTATGGAAAAGAGTCTGATAAGGCTGATCAAACGGTACTGGTATTTCAAGGGCCGGGAAACAGTAGATATGGATACTTTCCCGGGAGAAGCCCCTTTTGAGCGTAACCTGAAGACGATAATAGACCTGGCCGAGAAGGACGGTGTACAAGTCGTACTCATGACCCAGCCTTCTCTGTATCACGAAAAAATGGCTGAAGAGATTAAACCGGCGCTCTATATGCTCAATTATGAAGCGGTAGGGCCGCGTCATAAATGGAGTTATGAAACGGCTTTGAACGGGTTCAAAAGATACAATGCCATAGTCGAGAAGATTGCCGGGGAGCAGGGTGTTATCTTTATCGATCTTGATAAAAAGATACCCAAGACACTCGAATATTTTAAAGACGATGTGCATTACCGCGATAAAGCTTTTGATATGGTAGCGTCAGTAATAGCAGAAGAACTCAAAATATTTTTGGAGGGAAGGATAGAGAAAAAGATGAAGGAAACAGAATAGAAAATGGATAAAGGTAAAAGGTCTTTACTGATAGATACGGGGATACCCCTGTTACTGCTTCTCGGCGTAACGCTGATATTCCGTCTGACTGATGCGGATCTTGCAATACAGAAACTGTTCTATTTACCAGCCGCGGGTACAGTTGAATGGGGTATTGGCGAAAAACCTTTCTGGCGTATTGTCTACCATTACGGGAATTATCCCGGGTTGTTTCTGGCGCTGGCGGCAGTTATCGTGCTTATTGCCGGGTACTGGAAAAAACAGGCAGAAAGATACAGGAAGATGGCATTGTTCCTTTTAATAGTCATTATGCTCGGGCCCGGCATAATAGTTAACGGTATATTCAAGGACCATTGGGGCCGGCCCCGGCCCAGGCAGATAAAGGAGTTCGGCGGCAGGTACGAGTTTCTGCCTGTATGGACTAAAGGGGAAGCTGGTAAAGGTAAATCTTTTCCGTGCGGCCATTGTTCAATGGGATTCTATTTTCTTGTCCCGTTCTTTTTCCTCAGGAAGAAAAAATTTTCCCTATCGGTGGGTGTTCTGGCTCTGGGAACAGGATACGGGACATTGATGGGTATAGGGCGTATCATACAGGGCGCCCATTTTGCCAGTGATGTGATCTGGGCCGGGGGAATGGTCTATCTGACCGGAGCGGGTATATTCTACGCGATGCGTATGGACAGGGATATCTACTGGACAGGAAGAAAAGATATTAACACGACAAAGAAAACCGTTATTACAGGTATTATATCGTTACTGGCAGCCGGTGTTATTGCCGGTGTACTGCTTGCGACACCTTATTATAAGGAAACGACTTTTCTGCCGGGTAACCGGGTCGAAGTAGAGACAATGAAAGAACTGTTCATTGAGATAGAAGAAGCCGATATAGACGTTGATTACGGAGACATGTTCAGTGTAGACAGATTGACCCGCGGATTCGGTCTGCCGGGCAGTTCGCAAAAACGCGTATGGAGTACAGAAGAAACAGAAACTGGGCTAGTGGGCCGGTTTTCGCTGTTAATGAAAGGGTGGTTTACAGAATTTAACAGCAGCTTAGCAGTAATAATTCCTGACAGGGAAGATCTTGTAACCCGATTCACACTGCGTAAGTCCAGTCTTATCATACCGGTGGATAACGCGCCTCAGGGTAGTACCCTTAAGATAAAACTCGAAAAAGGTAGAATAGTGCTGAATATTACTGAAAATTCCGGGTTTACCGTAAAATACAGCGGCGTGGAACTGGTAGATAAAACCGGTATGGAATTCAACAAAACCCCGGGTACCGTAATATCAGGCGCGGGGATAAATATCGATGTTTCGGGAGAAGGCATAATAGAGATTTTAAAAAGAAAAATCCCCGAATAAAACTTCTTCTCGCAAAAATTACTCGTAAAATGTTCCTCGTAAAATGTTTCTAGTGAAATTATTTGAAGAAGACCCGTACTGTTTCTATTGAAAACTTGCCTATTTTAAACGGCATCCGGTTTTTATCCGGTATGATATCTTCTTTATCATATTCGAGTATAGAGGTATAAAAAGCTTTTTTTACCGGCCGGTAAAATTCCAGGAACCCGGTTTTTTCCGTATCCGAAGAGTTGTAGAACCTTATTATAAGGCCTTTATTATCTTCAGCCGGTTTAATAGCGCTTACCATTATGGTTTCCGGTTCAACGCTCAGGAAACTGAATTTATCCGGTAACCTGCCTTTATCCTGACCGGGATCACTGACAACAGACATAAACCCGGAATTGTAATGGAATTCCTGGCTTCTGCGGGTGAGGAGGGAAGGATCAGGAGACCCTTTACCGGTTATAATACTTACCATGAAACTGCAGGTGCTGGGTATCAGAGAAAATTCTTTGTCAAGACCGGTGAACCTGCTGGTATTGATCAGTAGCGGTTGCACAATATATTTATTTGAGACATCCGGATCCCTGCTTATTACACGGAAATTACCGCTCCAGCTGGTAAATGATGTCCAGTAATCTTCTGATGAAAGACAGAGCCAGTTCTTTACTGCCAGGTAGTCTCCTATATCGGTTTCCCCGGTCTGGTATCCGGAATGGGGATGTATATCATCGGGATAAGCAGCGTGAGCGAACGGGATTTGAAAAGAAAGTCTGGTATCGTCTTCTTTTTTAACGGGGAAAACCTGTTCAAGAAACAGTCCCCTGTTCTTGGCAATACTGTTCCATGTTTCAATGTTTACGGAAACATCTATCTTGCTGAGCCCGCGGTAGAGGCTTATTTCTCTTGATATGACATTATCTTCAAAAAACCCGGTAACCATCTTGACGGAAGCCCAGACGGGCCCTCTTTTTGCAATTGTTCCGGTTGAAGGGTATGCTGAACTGGTCCATGTCCTTCCGCTGGGCAGCATGGCGCCTGTTTTGTTGTCAGTTGAATATTCTATAACCAGGAATTCTCCGAAATCGGGTATGTCCTGTTCGGTTATTACCCGATTATTGGGTATATCCGTTATTTCCGATATGCAGCCTGTCACGGTATCGAACTCTATTCTGAAAAAACTGTTTTCGATTGAATTTTCTCCTATAGATATATCCGTTTTGGATTGTTTAGCTTTTTTTACGAGTTCCAGATAATAGGTTTTGTAACCCATTGGCGGAACATTAGCGATAAATGCGATCTTTTTGTTTCCTTCATTTTCGGAAAGTAACTGGACAGCGATATTCGTACCATCGGGATCCTTTAATGAAAGCGCGCCTGTCCTGCCGTAACTTTTTAATGTATCACTGGATATGCTGACATAGACCATGTCCTCTTTAGAACGCGCCAATACATTGAAAACTGTTATAGGTATGCCTTTTTTCGCAAAATTTATGTTTTCGCATATGATCCCGGTTGAATCTGTAATGGTTGTGAGCAGGGTATCAATAAGCGTGATCAGATCTTTGATTTTAAGACTGTTGGATATGTCACCGTCCACACCGCCCCAGTTGTGATCGAGATTCTGGAGCCATTTATTCCATGAATCGGTTAACTGTTGAGAAGGATAGGAGTATTCGGGAACAAGCATACCGGCTAAAGACGCGATTTTTTCGGTAACCGGCAACCCGTCTTCTATCACTGATCTCAGTTTAGATGTACCGAGATCCCCGGTTGAAGGGTTTTCTCCTCTGAATATATGGAGTTGAGAGGGCTCGATCAGGGAAAGTATATCTGAAGCGGATACTATTCCGAGTTCTAATTTTTCTTTGGAGTTATCCCATTTCTTAAGGGTGGTTACAGGTTCAGGGCCGGGTATTGAACAATCTCCGGAAACAGAACCTATAAGAAAGTCCGGCAGGTTGTCTTTTTTTATCTTATTCTCGAATTCACGAAAAAAACCGTAAGGATCCATATATGAAGCGGGATTAATATAATGTTTCGGGAATTCACACTGTATTACCGTAGACTCATCGGGGCTCTCCCATACGGATAACCATGGGCCCTGAAACCCTCTCCAGGTGATGAACAGATCGATACCGGCTTTTGAGAGGAGCTGAGGTATTTGCCAGGTATGTCCCGGCAGATCGACATTCCATGCGACTTTGGTATCATAATCGAGGGTTTCGAGCAGCCATCGTTTACCGAAATAAAGGTTTCTGATAAGAGTCTCGCCGCCCGCTTTCAGTTCCCATATACCCGTATAAAACCCGCCGCAGTCAAGTCTGCCTTCATTAATATATTTTTTTATCCTGACAGTCTCTCTGGGATATCTTCTTATGTATTCTCTAAGTATAATAGCGGTTTCGATAGAATATTTGTATTCCGGGTATTTGTCGAGCAGGTCGAGGGCGCTTTTTAACGCTTCCATATTCAGATCCATACAGTATCCCGGTGTACCCATCCATGAAAGGTCAGCGTGGTTGTGGGGCAGGAGCAGGATACTGAAACTACCGGATTTTTTGGCAGATGGGATAGTTTCTTCAGCTATTGTCTGCCGGCCCTGTGCCAGTAAAAATATAATAGATATCAGAGGGATATATGAGTATTTTATCATTTTAAATACTGGTGTCTGCATGTTACAGATGATTTTATATAAATAAGGGCTGTTAGGCAACAGGGCTTATAGGGCTTATATAGGGCTTATATTGAAATCAAACTGAATTTTATATATAGTATATAGACTAAAAGCAGCTGCGAGAAGACGGTTGTTGGGAGTTCGCGGCTGCTCGGCTATTCGAGTACCCTCGTAGCTCAGTGGATAGAGCACAGGTTTCCTAAACCTTTCCAGACATCTCTGCAAAATCGATATGTCGACGATAGGCAACATCACTGAAGTTGATTAAAAGTGACCTGATAATGCGCAGCATGGTGACTATATGGTG
>JBDRKX010000052.1:0-29617 GCA_043813605.1 Elusimicrobiota bacterium
CTGAGCCATCATCACGGTGCGGGTAAGATGATGGGGCCTGATATGGAAGAACATATAGGAAGCCAGCAGATGTCGGTGCTCCGGGCGCTCAAGAGACATTTCGATCCGAACAACATAATGAATCCCGGCGGTACGCTCGGATTGGATATGCCGGAAACAACTGGTGCCGAAAAAGAAACAGCTGAGATAGATGCTCCGGCAAGATCTGAGGTAGCTGATGTGCTTGATATCCTCTACTCATCAGCGCGCGGAAGTGAAGTTGAGATTGAAGCCGGGGCCCGGCTGGCATTGCTGACCGGAGAGGTCGTAACTGTAAATCACGGTGAACTCGGAATAAGGTATCAGGATACTACGAGGATAATGAAAAAACTTTTTGTGACTGATATGATGTCCACGGAATACGAACTCCCGGGGTATATAGCGGATCTTCCCTATACCGAACGAAGGATAAAAATGAAGGAACTTCTTGAAGGACTGAAACGCAAAGACATGCAGCAGCCGTACAAGATGATCTTTATGAAGGGAGCCGGCGGAGAACAGTATTATTTCAATATGCAGAAAGGTGATATGGCGCTTGAAAAAACCGCAAGGGAATTATATGAATGGCTGGATTTGTCCATGCCGGGTACTTATATAGATGAGGATTATCACCTTGTTTACTTGTCTTCAAGCAAAAAGGATGTCAAATACGGTCAGGAAGAAGCGCGTAAACTTGGTAAGCTTGCAGCTTTGTATTATCTGCTCGGACACGGTGAATTTGGCGCTTTACAGGTTTATAGCGGTTCCAGCGATGAGCTTTTTATGTTTGACAACCAGGCGCTGTTTTCCGATATGCCTATACTGGAAGACTATATCAGCCGGATATTGAGGTTCAGACCCGCGCATAAAGAGGATTTTCATAAAGGTTTTACCGAAGCATCAAAAGTTCTTGATGAAAAGAGACCTGAGCTCGAATCAATGTTGGAAGGTCTCATTAAATCCGGTGTCAGGATAAAATCTATCCAGAAAGGACTTGAAGAACTTACAGGAAATGAACTTACAGGTAAGAGAACATCAGTAATATACTACAGGAAAAAGCTTTCGGAGGAAGATGTCTCCGGTACAGTATCCCGTTTTGAAGAAATTCACGACATCGCTGCCGGAAGAACAATACTTACTAATGAGCCTGAAATCAAGGAAGCCAAAGAACCGCAGGAAAAAGCAAGGTCTCCCGGAAAAACGATTAACTCCTTAAAGAACCTGGTGCTCCTTATCCTGGTACCGCTGCTCACAGTCCTGCCTTTAATACTGTCGGCATGTACGGGAAAACAGTACAATATTCGTGTCCCGTCATTGACTGAAAACACTGTTATAAACAGGGTTATTACTCCCGCTGAACCGGCTTATTATATTGTTGACGGGAAAATGGTTGAGATACCCGGCGGTCTTGATTTCTGGAAACAGTTACTCGGAAGAGATACTACAACAGGCAATTTTTCCGAAAGGATATCAGTTCATAACGCCGCTCAGAAACTGCTGGAACTTATAAATGATTATAAACTGACAGGTGTCCAGCTCAAAGTGCTGGCTCCGGTAGTTCATAAACTCACAGATTATCTCAAAGAATCCGATAGTACTAAAATGCCGCACCAGGAAAGCAATTCTGCTACAGTGCGATATACATTGGGTATGGTATCAGAGTGGAACGGTGACTACCCGGCGCTTGCCGAAGCATTACCCGGTATACTGGAAAAGATATATGATTACAGGATGGCGCTTCTCTTTTTTGACGGAGTATCCATACAAGAGGCCTCAACTGTTACCGGATTATACGATTATATGGCCGCTCTGGGGGAAAACCGTGAATCCATAAAAAGGTTCCAGTCAGCCCTGTATATGATAAAAAAAGCAGCCAAAAACGAACTTCTTTCTCAAGGAGATGCCGACCGTCTGCTCAAGGGCCTTTTTAGAATATCTCCTGATGCCGATATTAATGACATTGACAGTAATTATGAAGACTGGATAGAGAGAGAACTTAAACCTCTGCTGGCAGCAAGTCTTGACTCATGGTATGAAAAAGCGCTGTATGAAGGCAGGTCCGCTGATGAAATATCTCCGCCTTCCGGATTAAAGAGCTGGAAAGAGGCTCCCTGGCAGAAAGTACTGGTAAGGGCGGTCGCAGGTATATCGTTCAAAGATACTCTTTATGTACCGTCAGCCGGTGAAACTGAAAGAATAGAATATATTATTGATGACCAGCGCGTGGAAAGGAAGAAAGCAGGCCTTTTTCTTTTAGGTCTTGCTTATGCCGATTCGCTGAGGTTTCTGCCTAAAAAGACTTATGACAGGATACCGGTAGGCAAATACTATAATCTGCCCGGAGCGCATCTCACACAATATAACAGCCTTTTCGGTAAGATAGAGCCCTGGAAAAACGCGGGTTTCGCGATAACGCTGGGAAATTACAACAGAAAATTCAAGACTTCGGAGATACCGTTCATGTCAGGCTGTATTCTTGCTCTTCCGGCTGAAATGGGACATCTTCATCATTACCTTTCCCTGGTGCTGTCCGGCGGCAGCTGGTATGACATTATCGATATGGAGAATATCAAGATGTTAGAGAATTCGGAAATATTTGACAGGCTCTATTATTTATCTGTAATGACAGCGCTGCCTTACCTGTCATATCCGGAAGCCGTTAAATATGTTCACCTTACATATGAACTGGGTATTGATGCTCTCAAAAAAGATGACAACGGAGATCTTTTTAGAAAGATAAAGAATATCGTGTCTGAAAAACGCTGGGATGAAATATCCGGTATCATTGACTCAAACAGCGATAAAACGCTGGAAAAACTTATACCTTCTGAAATATATTATACAGGGCTTCTCTTGCGTGAAGACCCGCTCTATAATTCACCTGTTAAAGATAAACTGCTTCAAATAAGCAGGAGTATTGCCGATTCCGGTGTAAGCCGTGAATCTTTCAGCAGAGAGATAGACGCCGCCGCCGGAATATTTACGCTGGTAAAAGATTTCAGGGCAGAAATACACGAGCTTTTTGTTCCTTCGTTCTGGCCGCATGGCGAAGGCGGGACCGAAGAGCACATAGCTGCAGAAAGGATAACCGAAGATATCAGGGTGTGGCTTTCCGGTATATTGGTAGAGCATGAAATACCTCCTCAAGTCATGCCTCGACTGGTGATGAAAATAATCGAACGTATAGCCCCCGGACAGGTACAGAAAGATTCCGATGACTGGCGTCCCGTGCTGGAAGAAATCAAAAGAATCTCCTCAAAGGAGATAAATAATTGGATAGAAGAACTTCTTGAGGAAGGTGTCCTGAAACGCGGAGAAAGACCTGGGCCCGGCAAAAGAAAATCTGTAAAGGAAATATATGAAAACCGTGATTTTATGGGCAGTCTTGCCATGCTGGTCCCGTTTATCTTCTTTGGCGGATTAAAAACCTCAAGGAGAAAAGAGGGATATGGCAGATCTGCCGGTGAGACTGATATAGATTTTAAGAATATCCGTTCCCAAAATGCCGCTGACATATCGGGAGTGCCTGGTATCAAGGCATACAGCGGGTCTGAAACCGGTGAGAGTGTTACTGCGGATAAAAAAGCGCCGGGGCTTCATCCCAAGTTTAAAGAGTTGAAGAACAAATTCGCCGGTTCAATCATTATGAAAACAGATCTTAGTGATGCGGCAATAGCTATAATAAATCATCTTGTGAATAATCCGGAGGACGAACTCGATATGGATCTGGCAGAGAAGATATTGGATGAACACAAGAAAGTTTACCTTACACCTGCCGAAAAGATCGAGTTCTGCTCAGACATACTCGGATTGACAGGCTACGGCGAGGATTTTTGGAAAGATCCGTTTAACAGGGCCGGAGCAGCGGACTATGTATCAACCAGAAATAAAAAGCCTTACAGCGCGCTTACTGAAGACGATTTTAATGAAGCAGGTCTAAACGAACTTACCGGCGCATATGATATGAAGGATGTCATTGAACTTGCAGTAAATATAAATTATGAAAAAAATATAAAACCGGTACTGGACTACATAACGGATTCTGACGGGCGTGTTTATACTAAATACGAACCGCTCTGCTCCGGTTGGTTCCTGAAAGGCAGGAGATTAAACATCGGTACAGATAATGATTCCGGACTTGAAGAGATAAAGGACAGCCGTGTAAGAACAGATGCTTTTATACTCCTTGCGGATATGTTGAGAGGGCCTTATAGTGAACTGATTATCGATCTGCTGGATAATGACGATATGATGGAGCTTATTACTACGGATCCGGAAGCGCTCCGTATCTTCACTGTGAATGGCGCGCCGTTTTTAAGGAGAGTACATCCGTCACTCCGCGGTTATTTTATCAGAGACAATACATTCAGGGATTCATTGACTTCAGTAAAAAAAGCAAACAGTTTTTACAGTATAATGTCCAGAGAGTTCGGTATGATGGGTAATCCTATGACAAAACTGCTCTACGAGATGCCGGAAGTCGGCCGGCGGCTTATGAATAAACTGGATATGGACAGGATAATATCCGCAAAAGACCAGGGGTATCTTTCCAGTATAGTACTTTTCTCTAAAGAACTGCTTGACAGTAAGGATATGTTTGACGGCATCACAATTGCGAAGAAAAACAGGAAACTTTTCAATGCGCTCGGATTCACTGACAGGCATGGCCGCATTGATTTCGATGCACTATTTAAAGATGACAGGGAATATAATATGTTCACGACAGTACTGAGCCTTGCTGCCAGGGATCCGGAACTCGCAGAGTTCTTCAATGTTCCTCAAATCGGGATAATAAGTGCCGCAAAAGAAAATCCGCAGTATGAAGAAGCGCTCTACAGGTTTTCCAAGTCACTTCCCGAGAAAAGCGAGTCTCTTCAAAAGGACGGTAATTTCATTATAGCGGGTGTCAACTTTTCAGGCAGCGCGATAACAGAAGAATCAGCAGGAAAGATGAAAGAGATAGTATTTAATTTTGAGAGATGGATGAAGTCTGCGACTATACTTGAGATGGAAAATATCGGAGAAGATCTGCTTCAGATGATATCATATCTTATGAGTGATCCCGAAGCCAGGTCTTACCTGGGACAATTGTTCTTGAACTTTGATGCATTCACAATGATGATGAATAAAGTGGATAATTATTATAACAGGGACCCGGAACTTGTCCGGCTTCTTATAAGTTCACCTGAATTCGTATTGAATGCTGCCGGTCTGGTAGCCAGGCATGATTTTATCGATCTTCTCGACAGGATCTCCCGTATGACAGATATCCGCAGCACGGAACAGGGTGAAGAACTGTTCGTTGCAGACAGGCGTTACCGTGAGGCGATGGCTCTTTTTGCAGATAAAGATGGACGTGTAGAACCGCTGAACATAATATCTGATACCAGGAGTTTTACAGTCTTCCGTGTACTGGCGACCATTGCGCTCAATAATCCTGTATTTGCCGGGTATGTATCAGAGAGCGCTGTTCAGAACGCGAGGGAGGGAGAATCGGGTATAGATTCGGCATACAGGCTGATAATGGGTGAATCCGGTAAGGATGACAGATCCGAGATACTTAATGTGGCAGGGCATATGCTGGCATCACTGGAAAATGCTCGTGTAAAGGCCTCTGCATACCCGGGCTCTGACAGACTGAGATCCAGGATAGAAGAATATATGAGCCGTTTCTATGATGGCGGCGGAAATATGCTGCCCGGCCTCCTTTACGGCACAGGATCGCTTGTAAAAGAATTCAGTGATTTCAATTTTTACAACAGTCTGGCTGACCTGATGACAGAAGCTCCGGAATTGGCATTTGCGCTTATGGATCTTGAGATCAAAGGTGACAGGATGAATAAAGAAACTGTATCCCGTACGATCTCTTTTATGGACTGGCTTAGAGAAGATCCCGAGCGGAGTAAAGTTTTCAGAGTGTTTATAATGCCTGATCTTGCAGGAATATACCGTGATACACCCGAAGTGCTGGATGTGCTGCCGGAGATCATGGGGTCCTCGGAAGACCTGTGGGCCACACTGAACCTGTTTACCAGAGTACCTCTTTCTTCTGAATCGATGGTCATGTTAGTAAGGCATATCAGGACAATGTTTGATCCGGACAGGAACTATGCCGGTATAAATGTATTCCTTCCGGCGCTGACACTGTTTGCGGAACTCGGCCGCCGCGGCGCATTCAGCCGTGAATCAGCCGATGACCTGGTAAGAAAACTTGTTTCCGGCAAGACACCAGATGATTACAGAAAATGGATAAGGAACGATCTTGCGGACAGTCTCAGGCGTGAGGGAAGGCTGGCAGGTTATCTTAATTATGACAGGATAGAAAGAAAAATAAGGCGGAAAGGATTCGGTTCCTGGCAGGAAATGATACTAAGGGCTGTTATAGGAGAGCAGGGCCAGAGGACGGGATATCACCTTTTTAAAGGCAATATGCTGGGCAAGGCGTTCAGCCTGCTTGAAAAACTGGGAGTAGACAGTTCCGAAAGGGAAGAACATTTTGCCATGGCAGTCATGAGCGTGCGCGAACAGATATTCCACAGTCCGAAACTGGGCAGAAAACTGTATCCGGGTTTCCATCGCAGGCACATCTTTTCGACCAACCCGTCCCTTCGTATTCCCAATCCGTGGCGCGGGTCTTTCTATCTGCCGCCGCAGGACGCATTTGCCTGCAGTCCGATAGTATATTCGGCTGAATACGGGCATGCTCTTGAAGCAAGGATAATGAAAGGAAAGATCAACGGTGAGATACCGGACAGGCTGCAGTTTCTTATTGCCCGTCTGGGGGATACCGAGATACTTGATACAGCGATAGAATCCCAGAGTATCGTGCGCGAGCTTGCAAAAGAGGTCTTCACCGGATCGGATCACATAGCTGACGGTTTGGGGATCCTAAGAGTGTTTATAGGCAGGAAAAAGAGATATAACGCCATAAGGGACAGGCTGGTCTCTGATAATATCAAAGAAAGGATACAGGGCTGGGATGAATTAACGATAGGTGAACAGTACAGTCTCGGGCTTATGGTACTGGAAGATAATAAGATAACAGGTCCCGCGGTTGACGAGTTAAAGAAAAAAGCGCTTGCCGCCCGAAGCCTTGCAGGAGGAAAACTTGCCGATAAACTGGGCGCGATATTCGTATCCGTGCTCGGATCCCATTATTACAGGGATACATATCTTCCGGGGCATGATATGTTCGACCAGGTGAAAGATGAACATATCATGGCAGAGATCATTACACAGGATGTTGCTATAAAACTTGCGGATATGGCTATGAGGCTGAATGTTTCCGGAGAAGTACTGCCGTTTATAACTGCCCGGTTCATGGAATGGTTTATGGAATCCCTGAAACAGAAAGATATGAACGACTGGCTGCCGGCTGCCGAACTCATAGACAAGGTGGATGACAAACTGGTCAGGTCGTGGCTGCGGGACGGTATGAGAGAGGGTATAGTGGCGAAAGGCATTGAGCCCGGACTGGGTTTCTCTGAACTTTGGGATGAGTACACCTCAAGGGGCGCTTTGGATATGCTCAAAGATATGGTGGAAAAAGAAGGCCGTGAGATGTTCAGCAGGGTATTCGGCCTGAGTCATCCGCAGGCAAAACTCCTGGCAAAGCTGCTTCGCATACCGAGAAGGATACTCGCGATGTCATATAAAGAAAAAGATCTGAAATTTGACGGCCCGGCGCTGGTTAAAGGCATATTTGATAATGAAAATGCGATGAGAAAAGAGGTTAAATCCATAAGAAATGAAAATGCAGACTTTCTGGATAAATTTATTGAAAAAGATGACAGTATCAGCAGCATCACATTAGCTGAGAAGAAACATTATGATGCAGCTTTGCGGCAACTCAAACTGGATATGCCTACAGCAAAAAGCCTCTTGAAACTTTCTGATATTAATCCTGTTATAGCCGGAAGAGTACTTGAAACAGTGGTTTCCATGGAAATAAACAGAAACAGCGAAGGGCTTCTTGATATAGAAAAGACTGTGAGCAGGGTTAAGGGGATCGATAGCGCAAGAGAACTGCTATCGCTCATTCTCTGGTTTGAGATTTTTACGATTGGCAGTTATAATGATAAGGAAACGATCGCCAGGCACATAAGGTACAGGCTGCGGGGGTTCGATTCTAAAAAGGTTGATTCGGTAGTTTCCGAAGTGCTCAGAAATAACGAGCGGTTTATAGTTGAAAAACGCGATATAAAACCGGGTACATCCAGGGGCGTTATGCAGGCGGATAAAGCCAGAAAGCTCAAAGAAAAACCGAAAGGCCGCATAGAAAGACTGGTTGATGTGATACGCGGTCTTGGAAATGTTATATCAGCAACACCGAGGATACCTCCTGTGCTTGCGTTAATGGCAGGCCAGGGTGATTTCGACTCTATAGCGGCTTACGCGCTGGGAGAAAGACGCGCCAAACCGCTTATAGTGATATTAAAAGAGCAGTTCGATATCATCGCCGGCGGCAGGGCAAACGATTACAGGATGTATGATGACCTGAATGCTTTTAAGAGTATGCTTGAAGCTACGTAAGAGCATTAGCAGTAAGGAGAAAGATATGGAATACGGAAACATGCCAAAAGACCAGAAAATAGAATGGATCAAATCTCTTACTCCCAATACAGCTATATGGGAGATAACCCTGAAATGCAATATGAGGTGCATACACTGCGGTTCTACAGCCGGCCCGGACACCCGGCTCCTTGATGAGCTGAATACAAAAGAAGCTATAGACCTTGTTCATCAGCTTGCGGAGATAGGTACCAAAAGAATAGTCTTTTCCGGCGGGGAACCGTTTATAAGGGGCGACTGGCCGCTGCTTGCGAAGGAAGCGGCAGTAGTCGGGATAATGCCTTCATTTATCAGTAACGGGTATATGCTGGATGAAAAAGTTGCCGGTCAGATAGCAGAACTGAAAAAAATAAATGAACTTACTCATGTGGGCCTGAGTTTGGACGGTACGGAAAAAATACACGATCATCTCCGGCAGATATCGGGTTCATACAAACGGGTGCTGAGGGCGATGAAGGCGTTGAGAAAAGAAGGGATACTAATGTCAGTAGTATCAACCGTAAGCAAATTCAATATTAAAGTACTGCCTCAAATGATGGATGTAGTGTTCGGCCATGACGCATGGCACTGGCAGCTTCAGATGGCGACACCATGGGGCCGTTTTACCAGGGATATGATGCTTGATACGGAAGAATACATGTATATGCTGTATTTTTTAGCGGAGCAGAAAGAGAAACTCGGCAATAAGATAAACGGTGCGGATGACTGCGGTTATTATACGTATCTTGAAGATAAACTTCGGCCTCAGGGCACCTGGAGCGGATGTCATGCCGGTGTGCGGACAATAGGTTTGAGGTCGAACGGCGATGTTATGGGATGCCTGTCTCTTCAGGAAGAGGTGTTCATAGAAGGTAATATAAGGGAAAAGAAACTTCGGGATTTCTGGTATGACCCTGACGCATTCAGCTACAATAGGAATTTCGTAAAAAGTGATCTTAAAGGATTCTGCGGCACCTGCCCTAACGGGTTGGTTTGCCGTGGAGGCTGCAAGAATACGGCGTATTCTATCACGCGTGATCCGGCGGAGAACCTTTATTGCGCGTTCAAGATAATGATGGAGGATAAAGACGGCATTACAAAAGATCCGAAAAAACTTAAAGAAAAGATATATTCTTCAACTTATACTGAAGATAATATAAAGTCGGTAGCAGATGAAGTTTTGCCTGCTCAGTAAACGATAATTAGGAGAAATAATAAATGAATAAGAATAAGTTACTGGCAGTTGTATTTATAATAGCGTGCGCAGTCAGTAGTTTCTCTGCACCGGTAGATCATAAAATAGTCCGCATAGCTGCCGGCGGTGAGAATATCTATTTTTTCAATGAAAAGAACCAGATAATGAAATATGAGTTTGATAAAGACAAATGGGTTACGATACTGGATAGTGTAAAAGACAATATCACATTGCTGGTAGCTTCGGGTGATGAACTGTGTTTCGCTGATGAAACCGGCCGGGCGCTCAGGTACCTGGGTGAACCTAATAAGTGGGAGACCATCGCATATAATGAAAAGGCAAAACTGAAATCCATAGAGATAGACGGGAAAGATATCTATATATCCGATTCAGCCGGCCGTCTTTATAAATACAGGGGGGAGCCTCATAAATGGGATATAATAGCATTTGCAGAAGGCCGTACTATTATAGATATCGAAGCCACCGGCGGTAAACTGTATACTCTTGATTCAACCGGCGTGGTATACGAATATCTGGGCGAACCTCATAAATGGAACGATATAGCGTACAGCAGTAAATCTACTATACTTGAGATGTCTTTGGACGATGGCGAACTGTATATACGGGATTCCGCCAACATGGTTGACAGGTACCTCGGCAGGCCTCACCAGTGGGAAAATATCGCTTACAGCAAGGATGTATCCATTACCGGGATAATGGCAGGTAACGGGAACCTGTATATCAGGGACTCAAAAAACACTATTGACAAGTACCTTGGAAAACCGCATAAATGGGAAGTTATAGCTGATGCCGGAGAAGACGCTATTTTGGATATGGCTGCTAATAAAAACGGTTTTTATATTATGGATGCCAATAGTCAGGTAGATGAATATTTGGGCCGGCCTCATAAATGGCTGCCGATAGCTACAAGGTAGGCGGCTGTTTTTTTACTCTTTTTTCCTGTCCTTAAGGAAATCAAACAGGTCGCCCGGCAGCGGAAAAAGAATAACAGGGCTCTTGCCGTCTGTTATGCCGCGTATTGTCTGCAGGTACCTGAGTTTCAGTGCCACGGGATCCGAACCGATTATTTTTGAAGCTTCAACCAGGTTTACGGCAACCTGTTTCTCTCCCTCGGATTCGATGATCTTGGCGCGTCTTTCTCTTTCGGTCTCAGCCTGTTTTGCCATGGCGCGTTTCATTACTTCGGGAAGCGCCACTTCCTTTATTTCCACTATATCCACTTTAACTCCCCAGGGTGTTGTCTGATTATCGATGATCTCCCTGAGTTTCTGATTGATGATATCGCGTTTTGAGAGAAGTTCGTCAAGATCGGATTGTCCCAGCACGCTGCGGAGCGTGGTCTGCGCAATAAGAAAAGTCGACTGGTAATAATTAGCGATCTCCACGAGCGCTTTGCCCGGTTCAGTGATCTTGAAATAAACCACTGCGTCGACCGTAACAGGTACGTTGTCGCGGGTCATTATCTCCTGCCTGGGCACATCTATCGATATGAGCCTGAGATCGGTTTTTACCATCCTGTCTATAAGAGGGATAATAAATATAAGGCCGGGGCCTTTTACTTTGCTGAACCTTCCCAGGCGGAAGATCACTCCCCGTTCGTATTCGCGCAATATCTTTAAAGATGAGGCTGCCAGTATTATTAAAACCAGTATTTTGAGTGCCGGGCTGAGAAAATCCTGCATATTTTTCCTCCTAATATATCCTGCCGAAATATCCTGCTGATAACAAATGTTTATCATAAATGCATATATGTTGTCAATAGAGTGATTAAAGGATTCTGATGTAGTGATTGTGGCAATCGCAAAATGTATATTCCATTAGTTATAAATAGGTGAATAGAGAATAAATCCTTTCATATTTCACATGTTTTTTACATTCTCTTCGTAAATCTTTCATAAGATAATTGTACACTTTTAATGAAAGTTAGGCATTATACAGAAAAAGGAGTGAAAGATGGATAAGAAAAAATTATTTTTGGAAGATCTTGAACAGAGAAAAAGCACATCTTCATTTATTGTGGCGATACCTGTTACCAGTGGAAACATGGAAACCGGCGCCAGCGGTTTTAAAAATGCAAATGAAAGCGGAGTTGTTATTGCGGTTGAAAAATACGGCCCGGGACCTATAATCGATGTTGAGAAATACGGCCCGGGACCTATAATCGATGTTGTGAAATACGGTCCAGCGCCTACGCCGATAGATCCAAGTCCGATCCATTTAAAATACGGTCCATCGCCTACGCCGATAGACCCGACGCCAATACATCCCATGTACGGTATAGAACCTACTCCTGTACCTGTACAGCCGATGTACGGTATAGAGCCTATGCCACCTGTTCAGCCGATGTACGGTATAGAACCTACTCCTGTACCTGTACAGCCGATGTACGGCATAGAGCCTACGCCTGTACCTGTACAGCCGATGTACGGTGTAGAAGTAGAATCGCATACTCATTGGTGGCATCGGTTTACACAGTAATGAATAAAATACGGGATTGACATAAATCTACAATCTATCACAAACAGGAGGCTTTCAGATATCTGAAAGCCTCTTGTTTTTTATTGCCAAAGAAGTTATAAATACTATCAGTAAAAGTCAGGATTCGGCATAAGGAGGCTGTTGATGAATCTTAGAGCAAAACCGATGGAGATACAATGGGCTGAAAACTACCAGTGCCAGTATAAAAGAGGTGAACTGAAACCGACATATGTGCAGTGGATATGTACATACAAGTGTAATTTCCATTGTCCGCATTGCGGTACTGCCGCAGGAGACGCGCGGCCGGATGAACTGAAAACGCATGAGATACTTAGAGCGCTGAGCGATCTTTCTGACCTTGGATGCGACATATTCTCTGTAACAGGCGGGGAACCGCTTCTCCGTTATGATATTTTCGAAGTCCTCAGTTATGCAAAAGCAAAGGGTATGAAGGTGGGGATAGTGACTAACGGGTACGCTACGGAAGACTATATGCCGCAACTCGAAAAACTGGGTCTTTTTTCGGTTTTGATAAGTATCGACGGTTACGGAAAAAACCATGATGAAGTGCGCGGAACCAAAGGTTCATATGAAAGATGTATCAACAGTATAGGACTTTACAAGAAACTGGGGGTTCCAATCGTGGCGGTATCGACCGTAATGCTCCCTGATAATGTAAAATACATACCTGAAATAATAGAAGATGTGCAGAAAATGGGTTGTACCAAGCAGCGGATACAGCCGCTTGTCCCTGAAGGAAGGGCAAAGGGGACGAAGAACCCGCCGGAAGTCGTAAAAGAGGCTTTCAGGGCTGTGCTTGAAGCCAGGAGAAAAGGAATAAACATAGAGATAAGCGAAGGCTGCGGCTACCTCGGGCCGCTGGCAGATGCAGTACGTAATGCGAGGTTTTTCTGCGCTTGCGGCTGGAGTACGTTCACTATAATGCAGGACGGGAATGTCATGGGATGCCCGGCGCTCGATTACCCGGAACTCGGCGAGGGAAACATACGCGATAAGAGTCTTAAAGAAATATGGAGAGACGGTTTCGGAAAATTCAGGGAAACTGTTTTCGATGATCTTACACAGAAATGCAAAGATTGTGAATACCTTCAGTTATGCCGCGGAGCCTGCTGGCTGTTCAGGGCCAATAAAGCGGATCCGTGTTTCCTTAACGAGGCAGAAGAAGTCGCCGCTGAACTCGGTATTACGGCAGAACCGAAAAAAACCGAAACAGCGGACTGCTGCTGTGAAAACAGTGAAGATCCCTCAGATACCTGCAGCGGGTAGGTTTTTGAATACAAAAGGTAGCTGAGGTTGGATAAAAAACCGGATACATCCTGTCAGACCCCTCTCAGGGATGATTTTCATCTTGCTTTCAGGTTCAGTTACGGCAAGATGGATGACGGAACGATATGGATATATCCCCCGTCACAAAATCTTTTTCATGTAGGAGAACTCACGCTCAGGGTCATACTGGAGATGAATTCAGGGTCGCATGTGGACACGGTATGCAGGAAATATCAAATATCGGAAGAGGAAGTGAGGTCGATACTTGCCCGGTTCCAGCGTGAAAAAGCTATTGTCCAGCCGAAATACGGAAAGATCGCCCGAAAAGACAGAAAAGACGATATAAGCCTGACTGCCCTGATGCTGGTTATGCTCGTGCTCGGCATAATACAGGTGGACTATTTCAGGTATCATGCAAAAACCCTGCTGCTGGATAACTGGTATGACGGCGCGCTGGTCGGGGCGGTAGCGCTCGCCGTGATATTTTTTCACGAACTGGGCCATTACCTGACGGCAAAAAAGTATCTGGGTATCAAACCCAAATACGGGTTTACATTCCTTTTTGTTTTTCCTGCGGTATATGTCGATACGCATCTTGCATGGACGCTACCGCGGAACATGAGGATACTGATAAACGCGAGCGGATGTATTGCCGACCTTATGGTGAACACGGTATTAGTGGTTCTGGCCATGTCGTATCCGGCGCTGGAATATTTTGTCACGCCGCTCCTTATTACGCAGTATACCCGCTGGTCAGTAGTACTCAATCCTTTATATAAAGGTGACGGTTACTGGCTGCTGGCTGACAGTCTGGGTGTTGTGAATTTGATGAAAAAAGGGTGGAATAACCTGTTCCGGTTGAAACTTAACCTGTATTCACTTTTCGGGTTGATGGCTCTCGTGATGATGTCTTTTTCAATGATGGGCCTGTCCTGGCTCCTGTTCAATATATTTAAAGGCTTTATCCTGAAGTTCATATAATATTCAACCGGTAAGCGGTATATGCATTTGACAATACCGGATTCATATATTAATAATGAGTAGTCGCACTGGTAAAATAATAATTAGATATATTAATATATGCTAAACAACATAATTAACACCTAATTATAATTTGACAGTATCCGGCGAAAAAATATAAAATACAGAATATAAAATTATGATTAAAAGATTTCTATATATAATTCTATTACTGATATCCCTCCTTTCCGTTACCTGTATATATGCTGATGATGACGATAAGGATGTGTCTACATACGTGAGGTATGCGGTTGAGAACAGGAGAGAGATCCGGATCGCGGATGAACAGGTTACGCTTGCAAAGCTCAGGGTAGTGAATTCCGCGCGCGGGCTGGGGCCTGCCGTAATAATGCAGTATACTGAATCCGATGGAGAGACCATGACTGATCCGTACCAGGCCAAGGCATATCTTATCAAGCTCAACCAGTCTGTTTTCCACGGCGGCAAGAGGTATAATACGCTCAGAAGGGAGATGGAGGGCCACAAGGTTGCCAGGAGCGAATACAGGAAAGCGGAACAGAACGTGAAGTATGAAGCCCTTAAGACATATTACAATGCCCTGCTGAACCAGGAAAAAAATAAGGATATAGATGAACTCATAAAGAGATCGGCCAGTGAATTTATAGTATCTGAAAAGAAACATACTGCCCTAATCGTGACACAGGTTGAATTCCTGGAAATAGAGGACCTTAAAGAAGAGATGTTTCTTGACAAAAAGATGCGGGGATACGAGTTATCTCTCTCTGTCCTTGACCTCAAAGCCGCATGCAACATAAGGAACGAAGTAGAGGTTGACCTGTCAGGCCATACTGTCCGGAAGGCGGAAAGCGACATGGACCTTGAAATGGAAAATTACAAGGATCTGGCGATGAAAAACCGGCCGGAGATACAGGGACTGGAGGCGCTTGTAGCGCAGACCGGTTATGATGAAAAAGTGGCAAAAGGCGACAAGTGGCCGCTTTTCAGTATCGAAGGGTCGGTCGGGAAGAGCGGCGAAGCTTATGTCGACCAGGATCTTGTGATGGCGACAGAATGGTCCGTTTTCGGCAATATGGAGTGGATATTCTGGGGTAATTCGCTGGGCGGCAAATACGGCCAGAAGAAGACGGAGCCTTCCGAGATACTTGATGCCTCGGTCAGGACCAAGACAACAGACAGGTTCATCCAGCTCGGCATACTCGACCGGCTGGACTACTATTACAACAAGCAGGAAAAGATAATATCTTCCGCACAGGCCATGAAAGATCTCGAGGATATGAAGAAAAAAGTGGAAATGGAAGTCGAGAAAAGCTACAATAACATGAGGATATCCGCGGAACTGATGGAACTTGCAAAACATAAGATAGAGTTGAATAAGAAAAAAGTGGAAATTGTCGAGAAGAAAAATATGCTGGGCGAAGCGACTTCAAAGGATTATATAGAGTCGATGATGAAACTTTCGGTTGAGAAGGATGCGTACGCGGAATCGGTAGTGAAGTATAATATTGCCCTGGCGGAATTGAAGATAAGCAGCGGTATCGATGTCTGCCCGGTAAGGTTGGGAAAGAAGAAGGGGTGATCACAAATGCTTGATAAATCAGGAATAAAAGACATCCCGTCTGTAAAATATTTCCTTAAGATCGTAGGTAAGCTGAAACCTCCTGACAGGTTTCTGACATTCAGTTATATAAGGAATTTCACGATCGCTTATATAGTGCTTCTTGCTCCTCTTGTGGCCTACTCCATATACAAGGTAAAACAGATGCCTCCACCGGGCGAAGGGGAAGGAGAAGCCACAGAAGCTACTGCTTTCATGCCTATGGTAAAAGTGATAAAAGTGAACCGGGGCGATTTCAATGATGCGCTTTCCGTAAACGGAACGGTTAAAGGCACATCCGAAGTGGAGCTTAAGTTCGAAATATCAGGTAAGATAGCTTCTTTCAATTTCCGTGAAGGGGATTTCGTCTCAAAGGGCGAGAACATAATTTCACTTGATTCAGAGGATGTTATGACAAGATTGAGGCATGCCAAAACAAAGCTCCAGTCTGCCGACTCCCGGTACGGCGCGGCAAAAGAAAAACTCAATGTTTACAGGGACCTGTATGATATGGGCGCCATAATAAAGGCAAAACTCAATGAGATGGAGTTGAGTGTGGATGGTTTGAAATCCGAGGTGGATACAGCTAAAGCAGAAGTGGACATGGCTCAGTCGGTCCTGGAAAAAACTGTCATTACTTCAGCGGAAGACGGCGTGATGGGTGCGAAGAAAGTTGAAGTTTCAGATTATGTTTCCCCGACGGATATAGTCGGTACTTTTCTTGAGGTTAAGAACGTTTTCGTGGAAATGGGGGTAATAGAAAAGGATATAAAAAAGGTTCTTATCGGTCAGAAAGTGAAGGTAAAAGTAGATGCCTACGCGGAAACGATATTCTGGGGCAGGGTAGATAATATATCGCAGATGATCATTGGGGAGACGAGGACATTGCCGGTAAAAGTCATTATATCCAATCCCGGGCAGAAACTTATTTCCGGTATGTATGCAGACTGTGAGATATTTCTGGCGGAGTTCACGAACAAGATAATTATTCCCGTATCAAGTGTTATAAACCTTGGGAAGATGGTAGTTGTACCTATCGTAAAGACTACTGACGGCATTACGGGAGTCGTGGAACTGCGTAAAATAGAGACGGAGTATTCGTCTCCTTCGTATACTGTGGTCGAAGACGGACTGGAATCAAAAGACCTTGTTGTCATGGAGACACAGCAGCCTTTAAAAGACGGAATGAATGTAAAAATAATAGAAGTCATCGAACTGAACATAGATGATTGAAAAAGTCCTAACCCGCCAGGTAACTTTCCTGATGCTTTTTATCGGGATACTGGTAGTAGGTATTATATCCTTCATAAAACTTCCCATAGAATTGATGCCCAATGCCTCTTTTGGTGAAATATCGATAATATTCTCGGTAAGAGGGGGCATCCCTCCTGACAAGATAGAAAATTTCGTGACAAAACCCGTAGAAGAAGCGGTTGGTGCCGTAAGTAATCTCAAAGATGTCATATCTATTTCTGAAGAAGGCCGCGCCACGATAGTACTGAAGTTCGTTGCCGGTACTGACATGGATCTTGCTACGATGGAAGTGCGTGAAAAACTGGCTCAAGTCAAGAACAGTCTTCCCAGGGAAGTGGAAAAACCCATAGTTGCCCAGTATGAGCAGGAAGATATCCCGGTATTGATCATAGGTGTGACATCCCTTTTCAAGACTCCTGAGGAGATAAGAAATATTGTAGATGACAGGATAAAGGAAAGGCTTGCGAGAATACCGGGCGTGGCCAATGTGGATGTATTCGGCGGCAGGGAGAGAAAGATCATAGTAGAGGTGCTCCCGGATAAACTCAAGACACATTCAATATCCATGTCAAAGATAATAAACTCGTTGAACAGGGCAAATGTGTCCCTTCTTTCCGGAGATATAGAAAGCAGCTCGGCCAGGTTTTCGATAAAAGCCACAGGAAGGTTCGAATCGATTGCAGAGATAGAAAACATGGGTATATCAGTATCCGATCAGGGTTCCATAGTCAGGCTGAAAGATATATCCGTTATCGAAGATTCGTATCTTGAAGCGGAGAATATTTCCAGGCTTGATGCGTCTAACAATGTGACTATATACATACAGAAAGAGACCCTTGCCAGCACGGTGAAAGTATGCAGGACTACCGAAGAAGAGATAAAAAAACTCAAACAGGAGATTCCCGCTGATATTATAATGGCGGTTATTAAGAATGATGCGGAATTTATAGAAAAAGCGCTTGATTCCATGAAAAACTCGCTTGTACTGGGCGCATTGCTTGCCGCGGGTATACTTCTCTTTTTCCTGAAAAACTTCAAACTGACGCTCATTAACTTTTTCACCATACCCCTTTCTGTACTGCTCGCCGTGACGTTACTTTATTTCAATAAGATCACGCTCAATGTGATGACGCTCGGCGGATTGGCGCTCGGAGTGGGTATGCTTCTCGATAACTCTATTGTAGTTATTGAAAATATTTTCAGGATGTTCAAATCCGTAACAGAAAAGAGGACGGCAATTATCGAAGGGACACAACAGATCATCCTGCCGATAATCGCGGCCACACTTACTACGGTGGTCGTCTTCCTGCCGATCGTGTTCCTGAGCGAGGATCTCAAGCAGATGCAGGGGCCCATGGCTCTTACTATAACATATTCGCTTGTAGCTTCTCTTTTTATAGCGCTCACGCTTGTGCCGCTGCTTTTCTACAAGCTTGATATACAGCCGTCATATGAAGAGAAACAGGCATCGCTTTTAAAGTTATACAGATGGTCGCTGGAAAAGGTAGTGGTTCATAAGAAAAAAATGCTTATTGCAGTCGGTGCGCTCTTTGCTGTATCTGTAGTATTTTTCATCAGGATAGACATGAACCTCTATGAAACGGAAGAAGATAACAAGTTCACGATAAACGTTGAGTTGCCGACCGGTGCCAAACTGGAAGTATCCGATGAAAAAGTTGCCCTGGTGGAGGAGATGCTGAATAAGATCCCGGAAGTACAACAAGTCTCTTCAAAGATAGAAAAATGGTCATCAAAAGTTTATGTGACATTAAAGAAAGCAAAAAAGAGAAGCAGGGATAAAGACGAGATAATAGCCGAGCTTAGGCCTCAACTGAAAGCCATTCAGCCGGCGTTCATATACTTTAAGGAATCTTCTGCTCTGGCAGCCAAGGAAGTGTTTCTGGACATATACGGTCATGACTACGGACTGCTGAAGGATATGGCCATGAACATAGGCGGTTATCTGAAGGCTATTCCCGGACTTGAAGACGTAAAGATAAGGATGAGAGAAGGAAGGCCGGAAAAGATGATAAATCTTGACAGGAAAAGGGTCGCTCTCTCCGGATTCACTATATCGGATGTGGCGGAAAATCTCCATGCCCGTTTAAGGGGCCTTATTGCTACAAGATACCATGAAAAAGCCAAAGAGATAGAGACTATAGTACGCCAGAAGAAATCTACCCTGAAAGATTTTGATGATGTATACGGGATAAAGATGATGAATACTTTCGGCAAGTTCATAACACTCTCCCAGATGGCGGATTTCAGCGATGATAAGGGGCCTTCAGAAATATGGCGCAAGAACAAGAAGAGGTTCGTGCAGGTCTCAGCTTCAAGGAATAAAGTATCCCTGGAAAAAGCAGTTATTAATATAAAGGATGTACTGAAGAATGCAAAATTTCCCGAGAACTATTATTATGAGATAGGAGGCGATTACGAAACTATGATAAGGAGCAAGAAAGAATTGTATATGGCGTTGATTTTGACGATCATATTCGTCTATCTTGTTCTGGGCTCGCTTTTTGAGTCGTATTCTCAGCCTCTTATAATAATGCTCTCGGTACCGCTGGCGCTCATAGGAGTCGTCACGGCGCTCAAAATAACAAAGGGAAATATTTCTACAGGTGTGATCATGGGGATAATCATGCTTGCCGGAATTGTCGTAAATAATGCGATAATGCTTGTCGACAGGATAAATACCCTGAGAAAAGAAAATGCAGTGAATTATGTATTGGAAGGTTGTGTGCACAGGCTGAGGCCTATATTAATGACAGCGACGACAACTATTCTGGGTCTGCTGCCGCTGGCAGTAAAGGGCGGTGAAGGTGCAGGATTGTGGAAACCGTTGTCTGTAACTGTCATAGGGGGACTGATAAGTTCCACGCTGCTTGTTCTTTTCATTGTGCCCTGTGTTTATAAGGTGATGGAGAGATTAAAATGAATATTACGGAACTGTCAGTAAAAAGGCCTGTAACTACCATTATGTTTTTTCTGGGCCTCATTATCATGGGATTCATATCATTGGTCAAGCTGCCGAGGGAACTGCTGCCGTCACTGGTCTATCCCCAGATAACTGTGATAAGTGTATATGAAAATGCGACTCCGGAGGAGATAGAGAGACAGGTAACAAAAATTGTAGAAGAGACCATAGGTACTGTAAACAACCTGAAAACTGTGAATTCCATATCAAGGGAAGGTCTTTCCATGGTTATAGCGGAGTTTAACTGGGGAACGAATATGGATCTCGCTTCAATGGATGTCCGCGAGAAGATAGACCTGATTAAGGAGCGTCTGCCGCGTAATGCGGAGGATCCGGTAGTAATGAAATTCAATCCTTTCGAGCTCCCGGTTATGACAATACTCCTGTCCGAAGAAACCGGTTCCACAAGCCCGGAGGTACTCTACAAGATGAGGGAGGTCGCCAGGAAGGTCATCAAGACGAGTCTTGAGAAGATAGAGGGTGTCGCTTCCGTAGAAATAAAGGGCGGCCGGGAGAGGGAGATCGTGGTAGAGGTAGATCAGGGGAGGCTGCTCGCTTCCGGTATCTCGCTTCTGGAAGTGGTGAATATTCTGAGAAATGCCAATCTGTCATATCCGGCTGGAACGATAAAAAAGAGGTTCTATGAATATCTGATACGCACAATGGGGGAATTCAAAGACGCTGATGATATAAGAGAAACACCGCTGAAACTCCAGTACTACAAGGGCAAGAGAGAGCAGTTTATGGATCAGCAGATGGAGAGGGAGAAGGAACAACCCAAGGGCATGGTTTTTCTTAAGAACATAGCAACTGTATCGGATACTTTTAAGGAAAGGCAGAGTATTTTCAGGCATAACGGCAAAGAGAGTATTTCCATTGCCATTAAAAAACAGTCGGGGTCGAATGTAGTAAAGGTCGTTGAGAGGATAAGAAAAGCGCTTAATGAAATGCACCATAAACTGCCCAGCGAATACAAGACAGAGGTCATATATGACCAGTCCGAATATATAGAACAGTCAATTTATGGTGTGGCCGAGTCAGCGGTTCTTGGCGGGATACTCGCCTTTCTCGTATTGTACCTGTTCCTGAAAAATGTGCGTAGCTCGCTCATAGTAACAATGTCCATACCTGTTTCATTGATGTGTACATTCATACTGATGTATGTTCAGAAAATCTCCATTAATATGATGTCGCTTGGCGGCCTGGCACTTGGTGTAGGTATGCTTGTCGATAATTCCGTTGTGGTGCTGGAGAACATATACCGGCTGAATGTCCTCCGCCCTGAGGAGCCCCAGTTGAATGCTATAGAAGGAACGACCGAAGTTTTCGGAGCAATAACTTCGTCAACACTGACAACGATCACCGTGTTTCTTCCTTTTGTCTTTGTAAGCGGTGTCGCGGGACAACTGTTCAAGGAACTGGCATATACGGTTACTTTTTCGCTGATCACATCGCTGTTAGTTGCAGTTACTCTGATACCGAGACTGGCAGCCGGAGTAAAATTAAAAGAGTTCGCGGAACCGGGCTGGAGTAATGTAATGAAGTCTGTCTTTGACAGAACGCTTGGAGAATTTCTGTTTAAGAAAACACAGTATATAGCTATGATAGCATTGTTCTTTGTTCTCAGTATTGTTGTCATATTGTGCCTGAACAAGGAATTCATACCGCAGACCAAACAGAGCCAGTTTGTGATGAAGGTAGCGCTGCCTCCGGGTACTCCTCTTGAGATCACCGACAGTATAGTCCAGAAGATAGAGGCGGTAATAGACGATATCAAGGAGGTTAAGGATATTACAACGAGTATCGGTTCTCCAAAGGGGTCCGCCAAACAGAAGATCCTTACACTTATGGAAGAAAACGAGGCCGAGATACTGATAACGCTCCAGGGAAAAAAGGGTTATGCAGAGTATGCCATACAAAAAATAAAAAAACAGCTGAGTCTTCAGTCGCTTGAAGCTGAAATAGAATATATAACCCAGGCCGGTATTTTCGGGAGCGCGTTAAGCGGTTCTGCACCGATCTCGGTCGAGATAAAAGGCGAGGATATGAAGGAATTAATAGGTATATCTAATGAGGTGGAAGCCGAAATGTCTGCTGTAAAAGAGATCTACGGCGTAAAAAAGACCTTTAAGGGTTACCGGCCTGAAATACGTATCCAGGTCAATAAAGACAGGGCTTCTCTGTATGATATCTCTACGCAGAATGTGACTATCACGGCACAGACTGCTATTAAAGGCTATGTTGCAACCGAGCTCAAGGAACAGGAAGAAGAGATAGATATCCGGGTCGCACTGCGCGAATCGGACAGGACCAATTTCGAACAGATAGGTAACATAATAGTGCGCTCACCGTTGAAGATAGATGTGAAACTGAATCAGCTGGCTTCTTTTTACGAGGAGAAGAGCAGTTCGGAAATAAGAAGAAAAGAGGGCCAGCGAATAATAACTGTTACCGCCAACTATATCGGTGCGGCGCTCAGTAAGGTCCTGACTTCACTGCGTGCAAGGCTGGAAAGGGTAAAAAAGGTCAGCAGGGAATATACTGTTGAGATAGCCGGTGAACAGGAGAAGATGCAGGAGTCGTTCAAGGAATTGATGTTCGTGCTTGTTCTTTCCCTTCTGTTTGTGTATATGATAATGGCATCTCAGTTTGAATCTCTCTGGCAGCCGTTTATAGTTATTTTTACTGTACCGCTTTCCGCCATAGGCGTAGCATTGCTCTTGATGATGACATCGACCTCATTAAATGTTGTCGTTTTACTGGGTATTACCATGCTCGGAGGCATTGTCGTTAACAACGGAATAGTGCTTATAAGTTACTTTAACCTGCTCAAAGGCAGCGGACAGGAACTGGAACAGATGGTTAGAGAAGCATCAACAACGCGTTTGAGGCCGGTGCTTATGACAGCCCTGACTACAACGCTGGGACTGATACCCATGGCAGTGAGCGGAGGAGAGGGTTCTGAACTCAGGGCACCTCTGGCTGTGACTGTGATCGGCGGTCTGATTACATCGACATTCCTTACTTTATATGTACTGCCTGCGGTATATATTGTGGGAGAAAAGTTCCTTAAGAGATACAATTTTGACTGGTTCAAACAGATATTCGGGAAGATAAGCTGGTGAAACTACAGGTGTCACTCGAAGAGTTTTAGGAGAAACTGATGTTTACAAAAACAATTGGTCTTGTCATTCCCGCTGAGACGCATCTTTTCTCGCAGTGGGCCTATAACTATTATTTTACTGAAATACTCAGGGGTGTCATAGCGGCGGCAAGTCTTTTCCAGTGGAATATCCTTATTCATCACAGGGTAATTGATACTTCGGATGAAGATTATGTCAAATTCTGTAAAGAGGAGGAGATAGAGGGTGCGATATGTCTTGCGCCCGCACTCGGCAAAAAAGTGCTGGAAAAAATACAGCAGATGGATATGCCCTTAATCATAATAAACAGCAGGCTTCCGGGTTTGAGTTACGTAGATACCGATAATATTGAAGGTGCCCAGAAGGCGGCTGATTACCTGGTGGAAAAAGGGCACAAGAATATTGCGGTACTTAACGGAGATATGTCTACGACCAATGCGCGGGACAGGTTTGAAGGCTATAGGAAATCACTTGAAGGTTCCGGAATAGAATTGCCGCAAGAAATGATAAGGGAAGGCAAGTTCTCTGAAGATTCAGGTTACAATGGCATGAAAGACATACTTTCGGGAGATATAATACCTACCGCTGTCTTATGCGCTAACGATCTGATAGCCATAGGAGCAATAAAATCAATAAAAGAAAAGGGACTTGAAATCCCCCGGGATATATCTATTATCGGGTTTGATGACCTGATAATCTCCGGTTACCTGACTCCGCCGCTTACTACGGTGAGGCAGCCTTTATTTCATCTCGGCAAGGAAGCAGTCGTTACTTTGATGAGCATGATAAGGGGAGAAAAAGACAGCTTACAGCAGATAGAGATAGAGACCAGATTGATCAAAAGGGATTCTGTGGCAGAACCGCGCAGCCAACAATAGTATATTATTCTCGTTCAGCTGTATTTTTTTAGAAGGCCTGTTCTATCATTGAATTCCTGGATTTTTTCATCAAGAGCCGTATACGTTTTATATTGCTCTGTCCAGTAATTCTCTTTATACCATTGCGCATTGAGTTCATCAAGTTCTTTCCCCTGTTGTTCTATCCAGGTGAAGTACTTGAGGTTGTGCATCCTCTTCCTGGAATAGTAATCTGTTTCGAGCAGGTAATCGATACTTAAGCCCTCTATGTATTTTCCGTAATCGACAGCAGCCTGCTTGTCGGAGTAAGCTCCATCCTTTTTGCGGTATTCCTCTATCCTTGATCCGTACATCTCCATCGAATCCGTTGCAGTCGTCACGATGATATCATTCTCGTTATGCTCGTAATACTTTGCGGTTTTGATGGCGCTTATTAGGTTAGCTATACCGGATATCCCGATAAGGTTCAGTTTATCTACCGTTGTGCTGTCCACTCCGATACCTTTCAGGAACTCCTGCCCGTCCGGTTCGTTAAAGAGCCGCATCACTGCTATACAGGCATTATCATCTATGTCGGCTACCATGTCCGTGTTCTTCAGGTTATGTATCCAGGGGACATGCTTGTCGCCTATGCCCTCGATCCTGTGTCCGCCAAATCCCGTGAGGAGAAGGGTGGGACACTGCAGCGCTTCGCCTGCGACTACCTTGATGAGCGGAAAGACTTCTTTAAGATATTCTCCGGAACCGAGTGTTCCTGCGGATCCCTGCGTAAGACATACGGCGGCAAGCCTGTCTCCCTCTTTCTTTTCATTATTAAAGATCTCTTCTATGGCGGAACCGGTCACAGCGTAATGCCAGATAGAGTTGCCTATTTCGTCAAACTGGTTGAGTATGACTATCTTGTCGCCACGTTCGGCCTTCAGTTCGTGGCATTTATCGTATATCTCTTTGACATTGCTCTCGCAGCCTGGTGTGGCGAATACTTCTGCTCCAAGTTCTTTCAGCCATTCAAAGCGTTCTTTCGACATCTCTTCAGGAAGTATGGCAATTGGCGTACAACCCAGAAGATAGGAATCATATGCTCCGCCGCGGCAGTAGTTTCCTGTAGAAGGCCAGACGGCTTTCTGTGTTGTAGGATCGAATTCACCTGTAACAAGTCTTGGAACAAGACATCCAAAAGCAGCACCTACTTTATGTGCACCTGTAGGAAAATATTTTCCGATCAGCATCAGTATTCTTGCTTTGATACCCGTAAGTTCTTTTGGTATCTCAATATAATTGACACCTCCGAAACCGCCACCTGCTGCAACTGGTTCATTCTTCCATGTGATCCTGAACAGGTTTCTTGGATTTAGGTCCCAGAGGCCTATTCCGTTTAGCTCTTTCTTTATCCCCTCTGGGACTTTTTCAGGGTTTATCATCTGTTTATAAGTAGGAATTATAATATTCTTTTCCCTGCATCGTTTAATGGTGTTTTCAAGGACTTGCTCTTTACCTGTCATGATAAAATCTCCTTTTTGTATTTAAATTTGCATTTATTTTATCAGTATTATAGAATTTTATCAAATGGATAAAAAACTCATGCTAGGCATAGACGAAGCGGGAATGGGGCCGGTGATCGGCCCGCTTATAATAAGCGGTGTGGTTGTCAAAAAGGAGAATGCAGGTATACTGAAGGAGATAGGCGTAAAGGATTCCAAGATGTTCGGATCTGGATTGAAAGCCCATGGGAAGAGGGAGGCCGTATGGAAGGCTGCCGGAGAGTATGTCATAAGAGAAAAACAGGTGGTTATAAACGCCCGTGAAATAGACATGAACAACATGTATTCACTTCATATAGAGGCGACAAGGAGTATTCTGATAGATCTCGGCTGGAAAGATATAAGTGTAGTATACATAGAGCAGATAGGCGGGATGAAAAAAGAGACCTGTTTTAAGCGTCTTGGTTTCAGCCATAAAGGGTTTGTCTATGAGCAAAAAGCGGATATTAAGTATCCTGCGGTTTCATTGGCTTCGATAAAGGCAAAAATAGTAAGAGACAGTATAATGAGTAAACTTTGCGAAAAGCTCGGTGAAGATTATATATCGGGGTATCCGAACAACAGAACAGAAGAATTCTTAAGAAAATATTATAAGAATCACGGATGTTTGCCGCCTGAGACAAGAATATCACGGAACTGGGCCCCGATAAACGATATAAAGCGCATGGCCTATGAAAAACTTAAAAACCCGCATTCACAGACCGGATTTGAAAAGGATCCGGAACAGACCCATTTGGATTTTTCCGGAGGCAAAAGGGGTGCCTGAGAAGAAATATTCTCCTCTTGCGGAAGACCTCCTGAAAAAGAGATATCTCAGAGAGGGAGAATCTCCTTCCGGTATGTTCAGGAGGGTTGCGGCCTGGATAGCCAGGGCTGAAAAGGAGAACTCTTCTTTATGGGAAGAAAAGTATTACGAGGTTATGGAAAACCTTGATTTTCTGCCTAATTCCCCCTGTCTTATGAATGCAGGGACATCGATGCCTCAATTGGCTGCATGTTTTGTATATCCCGTTGAAGATAGTCTGGAATCCATATTTGATACGCTGAAAATATCGGCAATGACACACAAATCCGGCGGAGGTACGGGTTTCTCTTTTTCACGATTAAGACCCCGGGGGGATAGGGTAGGTAAAACCGGGGGGACCACATCCGGGCCTGTATCTTTTATGGAGATCTATGATAAAGCAACGGAAGCCATAAGACAGGGCGGCCGCCGCCGCGGCGCTAACATGGGTATATTGAGAGTCGATCATCCCGACATCGAAGAGTTCATAGATGCAAAACAGGCTGAGGGGCGTCTTCGTAACTTTAACATATCAGTGGCTGTGACGGATGAATTTATGGATGCGCTGAAGTCCTGCGCGGAATATGACCTGTATTTTCCGTCTGAATGTGAAAAAAGGGGAAAAAAAGATGCCAAATACATATTCGAGAAGATAAGGTCCGGCGCCTGGAAGAACGGGGAACCCGGAATAATTTTCATAGACAGGATAAACAGGAAGAATCCCCTGCCCGGTTTAGGCCGCCTGGAAGCCACTAATCCCTGCGGTGAGATGCCTCTTCTGCCGTATGAAGCATGTGTACTCGGATCGGTCAACCTCTCTTCTCATGCAGTTGAAGGCGCGATTGACTGGGACAAGCTCAAGAGAACTGTCAATACTGCAGTCAGGTTCCTTGATGATGCAATAGATGTTTCGGATTTTCCCATGAAGGAAATAACAGAGATAGTCAGGGCTAACAGGAAAATAGGACTTGGCGTAATGGGTTTTGCGTCTATGCTGATGAAGCTGGAAATACCGTATGCGTCTGCCGGTGGTGTGAAAATGGCCAGAAAGGTGATGAAGTTTATCTCAGGATGCGCTCACGAAGCTTCTGAAAAACTGGCTGAAGAGAAAGGGGAATTCCCCAATTTCAATGTTTCAGATCTGAAGAAAAAAAGGCGTAACAGCCTGGTAACAACAATAGCGCCTACAGGGTCGATATCGATAATAGCCGGGACATCGAGCGGAATCGAACCTGTTTATTCTCTTTCTGTACGAAGGAGAACCGAAGACGGCAGGTATTTCGATCTTACTGATCCTGTTGTGGAAGAAGTATTGGAGAGAAGAGGATTGCCTGTCGAAAAGGTAATCGCTGATGTGATACAGGCAGGAAGTATGAAAATTTCAGAACACATATCGCAAGAGGTAAGGAAGGTCTTTCTTACGGCAACAGAGATAGAGCCGAGGGTACATGTCCTTATACAGGCGGCATTTCAGAAATACGTTGATAACGCTATATCAAAGACCGTAAATGTACCGGATAAGACCACGGTTGAAGAAGCCGGGGGGATTATAATAAAAGCCTACCGTACCGGGTGTAAAGGCATAACGCTTTACAGGCAGAATACAAGAAGGCAGCAGGTGCTCAATATCATATGTGATTGCGAGGATACTGAAACGGAATACTGTAGTATGAAAGGAGATGATTAATGGACAAGAACGATCTTAAAGTTTTCCTGAAACAGACAGAAAAGATAGTCAAGGACCTTGGCGCAAAAGCCGGAGATCTGGCAAAAGCTGTTGAAAAGGATGCTACTTACGGGACAAAGGCGGGTATGATAAAGGTCGAACAGCTGGCCCTTGAGAATGACAAGAGTAAGTTTGTGAACCAGTTCGGCAAGAAAGCGTACTGGCTGATGAAGCGGAAACTCATTACGCATAAAAGCTTGGAAGACATCTATATGAAGATAGACGAAATCGAGATCAGTATAAGAAAAAAGAAGTCTGAACTTGTCAGTCTTAAGAGAAAAAGAAACACCAAGAAAAAACAAGAATTGAAAAAATAGTCTTCATTTGATATATTTGATGAAGGATCAGCGGAAATGATCCGGGATCCTGACTCTTAAGTGGGGGTGTAGCTCAGTTGGGAGAGCGCTTGCATGGCATGCAAGAGGTCAGGGGTTCAAGCCCCCTCACCTCCACCACATTGAAGATTGTTGATTTTTTGAAAATTTTCCGCGGGCGCTTCGCGCATAATCTGGATATGCCCCCAATAAATCATCGTCTGAAAAAGCTAATAAATTCCAAGGCTCTTTCCAATCGAATACAATCTCCCTGTCCATCAGGCGGCGGTTGCTGTACTAAAGTACAGATAAAAGAATTTTATGAGCCGATTTTTAATGCTGCCCTTTCAGGTCAGCGATGAAGCAATTTAAGGAGGTATCAATATTATGAAATACTTATTATACGCAAGAAAATCGACGGAAGATGAAGAAAGACAGGTTATGTCCATTGAGGCGCAACTTGAAGAGCTCAAACAATTCGCCGAGAAAGAATCACTGTCTGTTATTGAAACATTTACGGAATCAAAATCAGCCAAGACACCCGGGAGACCTGTATTCAATCAGATGATAGAGCGGATAAAATCATCTAAAGAGCCTCTGGGTCTATTAGTATGGCATCCTGATAGACTTGCACGGAACTCTGTAGACGGAGGTCAGATCATCTACCTGATTGATACAGGCAAGATCGTGTCTTTGAAATCCCCCACCTTCTGGTTTGAGCCTACTCCGCAAGGATTATTTATGCTTCAAGTTGCCTTCGGTCAGAGTAAATATTACTCTGATAACCTGTCTGAAAATATCAAAAGAGGAAATAGACAAAAACTCAGGCGTGGAGAATGGGCGACTCTTGCTCCTGTCGGTTATGTTAATAAC
>JBDRKX010000053.1:0-8389 GCA_043813605.1 Elusimicrobiota bacterium
TTACCGGTAACTATCTTATATTCGATGCAGTCCAGAAGCGCTTTCATAAACGCCGTATATATATCTTTGGACGCGCCGACTGTGTTATATTTTTCCCCTGTTTCCATATCCGTAAGTTCCAGGAATATCCTGAAGGAAAACCGAATAATCAGCAGGCCTATTGAAGAGGTAAAGAGTTCGGATAGTTTTATTGATGATCTGGGTATCGATTCCATAGGAATGGTTAAAGCGCTTACTATGTTTGAAAAGCAATATAATCTTGAAATACCTCCTGAAGATTTTATTCTTCAGAATTTTATGAATATCGGACTGGTTGTTGATTATATCAGCAAGAAAACTGATAAATAGAATGTCGTTATACGGTATACTTGAAGCAATATCAGCAGAATTCCCCGACAGGGAGGCGTTAATATCAAAAGGCGTCAGGCTTACGTATGCTGATTTGAAAAAGAAAGTTGACTGCATGGCTGCCGCCCTTTCACAAAGAGGCGTAAAAAAGGGTGACAGGGTTGCCGTACTTTTGCGGAACACATTCGAAGTGGTAGTAGCTTATTTCGCCATTATGAAAACAGGAGGGATAGAAGTTGCATTAAACCCGGTAACAGAGTCGAGGCAGAATATAGAATATGCACTTAATGACTGTCAGGCTGAATTTCTTGTAACACATTCAAGACATGCGGAACTGATTTCGGATACTATCCCTTCGCTGAACACCATAATTTATATTGGTGAAGCTGATTCGCTTTTACATTTAAACAAGGAGCTTGTATCTTTTAATGAAATGCTGGATACAGTGTCATTCTGCTTGACGGACGGCCCTGATATTGCTCTGGAGGATGAGGCTGTAATTGCATATACTTCCGGGACCACAGGTATGAGAAAGGGTGTGGTGCTGACACACGGCAACCTTATTTCGGTAGCAGAAGTTACGGCAAAGGATCTGTCGCTGGAAAACGACAGGTGTCTTCTTCTTATACCTTTATATCATGCGTTCGGGAAGCAGATACTAAACAGTAGAATATTAAAAGGCTCAACGGTGCTGCTTCTGGAAAATATACTATTTCCTGTGGAAATACTTAATATCCTGGAATCTGAAAAAGCAAGCGGTATAGTAGGAGTTCCGACAATATACAGAATGCTGCTTGATACAATTAAAAAAAGTAAAAGAGAATATAAATTTCCTGAATTCAGGTACATATCCACCGGCGGATCAAAAATGCCTCCTGAGAGATTCGTGGAGTTATGGAAATGGTTTCCTTCCATAACAATATTAAGCGGATACGGATTGACGGAAACCAGCGGCAGGGGGACGGTGATGATTTTTGAAAGTCTGTCGGAGAAAACAAAAAAGCTTGAGTCATGCGGCCGGCCGCCATTCGGAATGAAACTTTCTGACAGGGAAGGCAGAGAAGTCGGCTGCGGTGAAATCGGAGAAGTAAACTTCAGCGGTCCGAATATCATGAAGGGTTACTGGAAAAAACCTGATGAAACCGGCGAAGTACTTGAAAAAGGCTGGCTCCGCTCGGGAGATCTGGGATATACCGATGAAGAAGGGGATCTTTATATTATTGACAGGAAGAAAGATATATTGAAATCCGCTGGCGAAATTATCAGTCCTAAGGAGATTGAAATAATTATTGAAACTCACCCTGCTGTCAAAGAAGCAGCGGTTATTGGGATTGAAGATGAAGTCCTGGGTGAAAAAATTAAAGCATTTGTTGTGTTGAATGATGATAGCTCAGTATCTAAAGATGAAATAATAGATTATTGTTCTGAGAATCTACCTTTTGCAAAAATCCCGGCAGTAGTTGAGTTCCGTTCTAAATTACCAAAATCTACTTTGGATAAGATTAAAAAAGCGGTTCTGAGAGAGGAAGAAACAAATGGTTAATAGTATGACGGTTGCAAAATCTATAGTTGAAGCTCTGGAAGAACTTGGGGTAAAGTATACCTTTGGTATGCCAGGTTCTCAGAATGTAGAACTATTTGATTGTCTTCTGGATACAGGTATAAAGAATATACTTGTAACAAATGAGCTGTTTGCGGCATTTATGGCAAACGGATATGGCCGTGCTACGGGAAGACCGGCAGTCTGTTTTTCTATTGCAGGACCTGGGCTGACCAATATGCTGACGGGTATAGCAGAAGCCAGTGTGGATTCGGTACCGATGGTCGTTATAGCAACTGCTGTGAAAAATATAGATAAGGTTTTTCAGATACATGAAATAGAGCAGTCAGCTGTCGTTGCGCCGCTGGTGAAAGAACTGATTACCATAAATGAAAAAGATAGTATCCAGGATGCAGTGATTCGCGCTTTCAGTATTTCGCAGTGCGGCGAACCGGGACCTGTTGTCATCGAAATCCCGGAAGACATACTGAAAAAACCGGCATTGCCTTGTGAATGCGATACGGAAATCTCAAATAATTGTAATGTCTGTGATTTAAATGACAGTGTTTTTGATAAAATAGTAAATTTGATAGAAACATCCGCACAGGTTGGCATATATGCCGGTCAGGGAGCGTTCGGAGCACATGAAGAGGTAATTGAACTTGCCGAATTGTTGTCTGCGCCTGTGACAACCACCGTTTCGGGTAAGGGCGTAATACCCGAGGATCATCCGTTAGCTGTAGGATTCGGATTCGGTCCTTGCGGATTAAAGGTTGCCGAAGATGTTTTTAAGGAATGTGATACTCTTATGGCGATAGGGTGTAAGTTTTCCGAGATGGCTACCGGCAACTGGGGTTGTGTCATGCCGGAAAACGTGATACACATTGATATATCGGAAAAAGTTCTTGATAAGAATGTAAATTCGGTTATATCTGTGCGTTGTGATGCAAAAAAAGCGGTTGGAAAGATCCTTGATAGCATGAAACAGAAAAAGCGTGAGAAAAAGAACGATGGAATTCTGGAAAAGATAAAAGCCGGCCGCGAATCTAAAATATGCGCCGAGCCGGTAAGTGGTACAGCCGGAGTTTCTCCGGCTTTTCTGGTAGGCCAGTTGCGTAAGCATATGGACAGGGAGGCCCTGCTGGTTACTGATTGCGGATATCATCAGCTGTGGACTATAACGGATTATCCTGTCTATATGCCGAGAACCTTTATTTCGCCTACGGATTATCAGGCAATGGGATATGGTATTCCTGCCGCAATTGGAGCTAAACTGGCTTATCCCGACAGGGATGTAGTATGCATATGCGGGGATGGCGGCTTCCTGATAAGCGGATTTGAAGTATTGACGGCTGTAAGGGAAAATATAAATATTGTTATAATTATTTTTAATGATAGCGGTCTCGGGATAATAAGGGATATACAAAATAAAAAGTTCGGTCGAACAAATTCGGTTGAATTCAATAATCCGGATTTTGCAGTATTGGCCAAATCGTTTTCTGCAGAATATGTTTCGATAAAGGCGGATGAAGGTGTAGAAAGGGGATTGGCTGAGGCGTTTAAAAAAAATAAACCAGTAATTGTAGATGTGTTTGTGGATTACAATAACGAACCCAAATACTATAATGGGCTCAGAAAGGTTTTCTGGAACAGGCTGTCAGCCGATGAGAAGATGGAGATAAGTGCGAAACTACTGGAAAGGACTAGGAAGAATGCAGTATAATGAAATTGAGGGAATGATAAGAAATGATATTTTAGGTAAGAATTTCAGGATTATAGGAAGTATTGAAAAGAATATAAAAGATGTTTCAAATGACGAGTATTTTATAGAAGATCTCGGGATTGATTCTATTGGTATCATGGCTCTTATTGCTGATGTGGAAAAAGTGTTTGACATCAGAATTGAGCAGGGAGAACTTACAAAAGATAATTTGGGTAATATCGACTCGCTAGTAAGGTGTATTATCAGAAAGACTGAATAATGCAAGTTTCAGATATACTGAAAAAAAGCAGCATTAAGTTTCCTGAAAAGGAAGCACTGATAACTGATACTAACCAATTTACTTATGCTGAGTTGCAGGAAATGGTCGAGCAGTTTGCATCGGCATTACAGGATTCTGGAGTAAAAAAAGGTGATAGGGTGGGAATACTTATGCGTAATACCTATGAGGCAGTTGTCACGTATTGTGCTATTCTTAAAATAGGTGCCGTTGAAGTAGCGTTGAATATAATCGCCGATACACAGTCCGATGTTGAATATAAAGTACGGGATTGTGAAATTAGTACTCTGGTTGTAAGCGGCAGGTATCTAAAAAATGCTATGCAGGCATTGAATCGACTGAATATTGTCAAGAATATATTCTATCTTGGTGAAGATAGATTGTTCACTAATCTAAAACAAAAGTGCATATCTTTAAATGAAGTATTCGCTACTTATGAAAGGAACACTGTTGATGTAAGTATTGATGGAACCGACTTGGCAAGTATAGCCTATACGTCAGGTACGACTGGTCAGCCTAAGGGAGTCATGCTTACACATAATAATATGTTCTCCGGTGCTGAGGTTATGAGTATGGTTACACCGGACGAAAGAACAATGCTTTTGGTTCCTTTATTTCATACCTACGGTAAAGCAGTGGTTAATAGCAGGTTTATGCGGGGTGCTACTATAGTATTAGTTGAGAACATAGTATTTCCTATGGAAGTCCTTAAGATGGTCGAGATTTCAAAATCTTCCTCAATAATTGTAGTACCGACCATCCTTAAAATGCTTCTTCATGTATTGAAAGAGGAAAAAAAGGATTTTGGATTTAGTAATGTGAAATATATTGTGAGTGGTGGTGCCAGATTGCCTGTTGAAACACTAAAAGAGTACTGGCAGCTCTATCCTAGATTGGGAGTTCAGAGTGGTTATGGCCTTACCGAAATAAGTGGTAAAGCATCAGGTATCTATTACACGGGAGCCGGTACTTCAGCAGAGTTGTTAGAGTCATGCGGCAGTGTTATATACGGGCATGAGAGAAGGATAGTTGATGATAGCGGTAATGATGTTCCGCTAGGTGAAGTCGGAGAAGTGATTTTTAAGGGATCAAGCGTAATGAAAGGGTACTGGAATAAGAAGAAGGAGACATCTGAAGCTATTCGTAATAACTGGCTGTATACAGGAGATATTGGAAGGGTTGATGAGAATAATAATCTTTATTTGATTGACAGAAAAAAAGATATAATTAAATCGGGGGGTGAGCTTATTTCACCCAAGGAAATTGAAATAGTATTAAATACCCATCCTATGGTAGAGGAATCAGCGGTAATAGGTGTTGAAAATGAAGTGCTGGGAGAAGTTTTAAAAGCGTTTATTGTGACAAAAGATGGTTTGCAGGTTGACGAAGAAGATATTATAAAGCACTGTTCAAAACAACTGCCACCAATCAAGATTCCGATATCTGTCGAGTTTTTAATTTCATTTCCTAAATCTTCATTGGATAAAGTAAAAAAATCCGAATTGAAAAGGAGATACTGTAATGCAAAATGAAGCTGTAATAGTAGGTGCCGGTGTCGGTGGTCTTGCTGTCGCAAAAGAGCTGGCACACAGGGGTAAAAAAACAGTAATCCTTGAAAAGGGCCGCCATATCAAACAGTTCGGCAATGTTGATATCATTGAAGCGTATGATGATAGTGCCAGAAGACGCAGTAAGGAAGGAGTGCTGATATACAGCGCATTTATGGTAGGCGGTACAGGAGTAGTCGCAATTGCAAACGGTGTGCGTGCCCTCGAAAAGGAACTGAAAAACATTGGTATAGATCTTACAGCGGAATTTGATGAAGTTGAAAAGGAAGTCGGGCTCAACCCGGTTCCTGAAAGCAAAATGGGGCCCAGAGCATCAAAAATAATAAGTTGCGGAAAAAAACTTGGTTACAATTTTATTCCTATGCCCAAGTTTATTGATTTTAATAAGTGCGTAGGCTGTGGTAAATGTGTTTTTGGATGCGCGTACGGCGCCAAATGGTCTTCTCTTGATTATCTGCCTGACATGAGTGAAGAACTGGTTGATTTAAGGACAGGCATAACCGTGGAAGAGGTCCTTTTTTCAGGAGGAAAAATTGAAGGAGTACGTTGCAGAGGCCCTGAAGGAACATTTGAAATAATGTCGGATACTGTAGTACTTGCTGCAGGCGGTATAGGTAGTTGTATTATTCTAAAGAAATCAGGTGTTGACGGAGTAGGTGAGAATTTCTTTGTAGATTCATATGTTAATACGTATGGCTCAATTGAAGAAGAAATGAAACCGGAACTTGCAATGGCAACCGTATTGGTTGATTATCATGAGAAGGATGGATTTTTACTGGCTTCTTTTATGCCACCGCTGCCTAGAAGCATATTTATGCCGCCACTCACTGATGATTTGAAGATCTTAAAACAGAGTAACTCGTTGGGAATTATGGTTAAGATAAAGGATGAATATATAGGAACGGTTTCAGTAGATGGTAAGTTAGAAAAAGGAGTGACTGAAAAGGATAAGGAAAAACTGGATAAAGGTATTGAAATATCAAAGCAGATATTACTTGAGACAGGTTGTAGTGAAGATTCGATTTTTTCTACTAATGTTGAAAGTGCACATCCAGGAGGTACGGCACCAATGGGTAAGATAGTGGACACTAATCTGGAAACAGATATAAAGGGATTATTCATATGTGATGCAAGTGTTTTACCTGAAACTCCGGGCGCTCCCCCAATATTAACAATAACAGCTTTAGGTAAACGTTTGGGTAAATATTTAGATAAAAAGGGTATTGTAAACAGGGGAATGTAACATGAATTTTACAAACATATTTTATGAATCAGTAGAAAAAAACAGGGATAGAATAGCGATAATTGAGGATGGACAGGAAATAAAATATGGTGAGCTATTTGAGAAAATTGACAAGCTAAGCAGGGGTCTATCCAGTATAGGAGTAAAACCCGGTGATAGGGTGGCACTTATATTACCCAATAGCAAAGATTATATAATAAGCTTTTTTGCCATATTAAGGTTAAATGCTATTGTAATACCGCTCGAACCTATTTTTACAACAAGTGAATATGTAGGCTTCTTTAGTGAGGTCTCTCCTGCGTACTTAATAACTACTTCATATATTATTACTAAAGTTTTAGCATATGAAAGATCACTTGTATTCAGTAGAAAACTTATTATAACCGATAATGATCAATGGGTAACTGAGAAGTTCAGGGATTCAACAAACTTTGATTCCCTTTATGAGGAGGGTAGTAAAACTCAATTACCGGAGATAGTTGATGAGGAAGATAGTATTGCGAGTATAAATTATACATATCGAGGCTATGGGTATCCTATAGGAGCCGCTCTTATGCACAGTAATTACAGCAGTTGCACAAACTCAATTGCATCAATGGGTTGGCTTAAAGGTGATACTTTTTTATCTGTTCTTCCTATGGCCCACATTTTTGCACTAATTTGCTATGTGTTGGTTCCTCTGATATCAGGAGCTAAGCTAATTATAGTTAAAAGTCATGCAGCTTGGGGATTTTTTGAAGCAATAGATAAATATAAAGCGGATCTAATAATCGGAGTTCCAACTTTTTTTTCATACCTAATGAAGTCTTACGACAGCTCAAAATTTGATATATCTTCGGTTAAGTATGGTGTCTCCGGCGGTAGTTATCTTTCTCCTGAACTTAATATGGAACTTGAAAAAGGTCTTGGAATAAAAATATTTCAGGGATACGGGTTGACTGAGGGTTTGATCGTATCATCAAATACTCTTGAGAACAATAAAATGGGGTCACTGGGCCGGCCGGATGATAATACAACTGTTAAAATTATAGATGATGATGGCAATGAAGTAACCAGTGTAGGAAAGAAGGGAGAGATAGTTGTTAAAAGCCCGTCCGTTATGACTAAATACTATAACAGAGAACGAGAGACTGCTGATGTATTAAAGGAAGATTGGTTATATACAGGAGATTATGGAAATATTGATTCAAATGGTTATATTTATTTTGAAGGATTAAAAAAGAATATTGCAAAAATCGGCGGTCACTGTGTGGATTTAAGAGAAGTTGAAAGTGTATTGCTTTCTCATCCTCATATATCTGATGTCAAAATTTATGCTGATAGTGACAAGTTCTGGGGTGGAATTATCGTTGCCGAGGTTCATCTTGGTATAAAAACGGCGGCAGATGATCTTTATAAATTCTGCACTAAGCAGCTTTCAGTATATAAAATACCTAAAAAAATTAATATTGTTGAAAAGGATTAGAAGAGAATATTAATAGTTGACGATGACATGGAATGTCTCGAGCTTTTTACAAAAATACTCGAAGAGCCCGGGTATAATGTTACTACTGTATCTGCGCGATACCGTTGAACTGCTTAATCCAAATACTCCGGGTACTGCTTCCGCGCATTCCTCATACCGATGACTGCTAAGTCCGCTTATTACTCGCTTTAATAACCCTTCATCTCCATCCCTTGGCTCTTGTAA
>JBDRKX010000054.1:0-2164 GCA_043813605.1 Elusimicrobiota bacterium
AGTATTCTGAATACCTTGGTGCCGCATTTAGGGCATTCGCCTTTCATCGCTTTCATGCCGTTTTTCATCACGATTTCAGTGCCGTTTTTGATCTCAACACTTTCTTTGCATTTCATACATCTGCCCTGTGCCATAAATTTCACCTCCGTTTATTGAAATCTGATTGTAACCTACTTTTTTTCCGGATAAACATCCGAAAAAAACCGACATTATTTTTAAGTATCTATGTACGGTCTATTATACTTTTTTTACTTTTACCGCCCGGAGTCCTTTTTCTCCCTGTTCGGATTCGAACTCAACCTTGTCACCTTCAGCAATGTTTCCGGATTCAACATCGTTTCTGTGTACAAATAGATCTTTACTCCCGTCTTCTGGTTCTATGAACCCGTAGTTTTTCCCATCGTTAAAAAATTTCACTGTACCTTTCATCAAACATTCTCCTTTACATACTCCTAGGAAACATCATTACTCGACATTCCCTTTTAACATTAAACATGTAGCTGTACGATCATTCAAGAACCCATTTCTTTAACAAAAGCAAGCTATCCTCATAACATTGTATCAAATAATTACCAGGAATCAAGTAGCTAACCGGTATTTTATGGTTTTACTCTTCCTGAAGATCTCAATAATATACCGCAAGCCAGACAGTATCTTCATCGTCACCGGTCCATTCTACGCGGTGTTTCTCGTGCGCAGGTATATCAAGATGATCCCCCGGTTTCAGAACAGTGACCCCCGGCCTGTTCTCAAAAACCAGGCCGGCTTTGCCTTTGAGCAGTATAACATACTCGTTCCTGTCCTGGTCATACCAGAAACCGTCAGCAGATGAATGTCCCCTGGAAACGATACGCTCAATAGTAACCGTATCTGTCTTCCTGATAACCTCAACCAGTTCTCCAGGAAGATCTGCGGGGATACCACTGAAAATATTTTTCAGGATCATATGTTCACCAAGACAGAGGAGTTTTTATACAGCAGGTTCAGTTCCATTCAACCTCGTATTCGCAGTACCCGGCTCCGGCTGCCGCGCATTTCGTCTCGCGGCTCAAGACAGCTTTCTTGCCCGGCATCTCTATGACACCTTCGAAATAACCCAGGAGCAGACTCAGAACGCCTTATTATGAAACGGGAATTCACTTAACCTCCCCCGGGCCTTTTTATCACCGGCCGGTTCGAATTTCAAGTTGCCTGTATTATGTATGGTTTTCCAGAAATTGCCTGACCGCTGTACTACAAACATGGGATCCCCGAACTTTATGAATATACGGTAGAATTTCGAAATACTCTCCTTCGCAAGATTACGGCCTATTTCCCTGCAGACCGCGTAATCACTGCTTCCGTAGACTATGTGTACTGCAGTTAACAATTGTATGAAAGCCTCTTCAGGAGCCCTTGCCGCGTCAAGTACGGGTTGTCTTACCAGTTCAGCGTATTCTATATTCATATGCCCGGACAGTCTTTCCATTGCATTATCTCCGGACCTCCCGGTAATATATTCTCTTGTAATCTTTATCTGATTGCCTTTCACAGTAGCTATCATAGCATATCTCCGTATTTATCTTTAATATCAGATCCTGACGGTTATTCCCCGCCGTATTCCCTGATCAGACAGGCGATATCAGAATGGTTTCTTGATACCGCGATCATCAGCGCCGTTGCCCCGTTTTTTTCCTTTGTATTCACATCAACGCCGTTCTCCAGAAGCAGTCTGGCCACTTCAAAAGAATTATTATGCGCCGCAAATACCAACGGTGTTATCCCGTCAATATCGCATAAATTCACATCAGCGCCGGATTCTATCAGCAGTTCAGCCATCCGAACATAATTATAACATGCGGCCACCATCAGCGCTGTCTCGTTCCTGTCCTGTGTCCGGGCGTTGACTTCAGCCCCGGCATCTATCTCACTCCGTACCGCCTCTATGTCGTTATTCAGCAAGGACTCGTATGTTATCAGCATATTATGTATTTATATCCTCTAAATATGCCCCGTAAATTTTCCCCGTAAAATTTTCTCCGTGAAGTTTTCCTCGTAAAATCATTTAAAAAACTTCTCTTTTTCCAATAACACCTGCGCTTTCCGCGCTACAGGGTCTTTCATATAAAGTTTTATTACTATTCCGTCTGTCAGGTGATTCGCAAGCCCGAGAAAAGACATCCCC
>JBDRKX010000055.1:0-8620 GCA_043813605.1 Elusimicrobiota bacterium
TGCAGAAATCCGGCCAGAGGATATCAGAAGAAAAGAAGACGATACCTGCCGGATTGAAATTCAAGATCAGTGACGGCCAGGCAGAACTTGTGATCACAAAGGAAAATTTTGACAGCAGGGTTGCCGACAGGATCGAACTGCAGAAAGCTCAGAATATCCAGATGAAGAGCCATATGAACTGGGGGCAGGCTCTGGTATTTGCGCTGACTCACATGTTCGGCGGCGGTGATGATGAAAAGGCAGCTCAGCAGGCGGTCCTGGATGAGATCGTAGCGGCCGTGCTCCAGCAGCTGGATGATCTGGCTAAGAACGATCTTGTTAAGAACATTAAGTTCGAGATAGACGATGAACTCGAAAAACAGCTGAACACGCATGTAATGATGAAACAGCATGTGGATCATTGCAATTCGAGGATGATGCAGGAGAATATCTCTATACTGGACAGGATAGCGATGCTCAACGAACTGCTGAACCAGATAAACGAACTTGAAGATGATCCTGAAGAAAAAGCAGCTCTGTTACAGGAATCGGAAATATACTCGGAGTTCAGGGAACTCCTGTCATCAGGTCTGGGTCTTAATGCCGGGGTAATGGGGCAGTGGATACAGGATATGAAAGCAAAAGGCATGAGTGCCAGTGAGATCAATGCTCAGATCGCTCAGGCCGGCGGTATGGACCGGTTTAAGAAACCTCTGAGTGCTGATCTTGAACCGATACTGGCGGAAGTGAATACCGAGATAGAAAAGTATGACACTTTTGAAGAAAAAGTCGATGCGGCGCTTATCGTGCTCAATAGCTATGATACGCTGAACGGCATGGCCGAGGAGAAACTCGCGATACTGGCTGGATCCGACTTATTTAAGGGTACACTGGATGCCCAGCAGATCGATCTCGCATGGAACACTGTCATTGATGTAGTCATACAGTCTGACAGCCAGATATCGGTATCAGGGGAACTCAATAACATAACGTTCCAGGACCTGGGTCTTGATAATCAGACACAAAACAGGATAACGAACTCGTTCAGGAATGTCGGTGTAATAGAAAGCGATGAAGAGCTCGTTTCCGCTGCCCAGGTAGTAGAGGCGCTCAAGACCGGTACAGTAAGTATAGGAAGGAAGTCTTATGAAGCTCTGAATGCGGCGCTCACGGACAAAGCAGTTGAGATAATAGTGAGCGAAACGGGTCTTTCCGGGGATACTGTCAGGGCTGCTCTTGATACCGGCGCGGATAACTGGAATGATTTCATGAATACGCCGGTAGCAAAACTGATCACCGGAGAAATTTCTTCGGCTGAACTGCTTATTGAAGCAAGCGCTGAAGGTACGGTTGATGAAAAAATGACAGTTGTAGCGGGAATAATGGTAAAAGATGACACGGTTTCCGCACTCGAAGGACAGGAACTCGAAGTAAAAGTGACGGAACTCCTGACATTTGCGGCCGGTTCCGAAATGAGTGATGCTGAGATAGAGACTGCGGCAGCCAGGATAGCTGTAATACTTGGAGTAGATAATTCGGCTCTTACGCCAAATAATAAGATAAAACAGATACTCGTGGAAACCGGGCGCACGGAATATGCTTCTGTCAGCGAAGCGGCTGATATGCCCGTTGAGAACCTGGTATCAAGTCTGCCTGAAGCGGCAAAGAACAAGATAATGGCGGCATTGTCAAAAGCCAATATCACGACTGTTAAACAGCTTATATCCGCGCTCAGGAGCGGTGATACCGATATTGACCTTGAACCTGCGTACATAAGCGCCATATACGATTCGCTTACAAAGGTAGTACAACCGATAACAGCTTCGAATTCGGCACTGTTAAACGCGGATGTTACAACTGAAGACATAAGTGAAGCGCTTGAAAGTGCACCGCAGAACTGGGATGATTTCATGGGCACGCGGCTTGCCAGGTATGTTGCCGGAGAGATGTCTGATGAAGATTTCTATATGGAAATAGTCTCTGACGCTGATCCGGAAGTAAGACAAGCTGTATTTGCCGAGGTACTGCCTGATATGTCCGTAACGGAATCCGAAATTGCCGGGATGCTCACGGAATACAGTATAGTTCCGGAAGAGACCAATGGTCAGGTTTCAGCTGATATCGTCCAGGTACTGAGAAGCGGCGACGATAATGCTGCAAAGACTCAGAGTATCAAGACGATCATTATTGAAGCTTCTGCCGGTGCTGCAACACAGCTCGCTGAAGCCGGTAAATATGCGCCTGATAACACAGTACCGGAAGCCCGCGCAACAGCCGGAGTAGATAATTATACCGATGTTTCGGATATGACTGATATGCCGGTTGCTGCCCTTTATATACCTGAAGCTGTCAGGAACCGGATACTGCAGGCGCTCGACAATGCCGGTGTGAAGACTGTCGGACAGCTGGCAGATAAACTCGCAAAAGGCGAGAATGTCGGTCTGGGCGCGGCTTCATTGAACGTTGTGTATAAAGCGTTAACTGATGATGCTGCAAATATACTCTCAAAACCTGAATCCGTACTGACAAAATCAGGTGTGGGTAATACCCAGGTATCCACTGCATTGACAAGCAGTTCCGAACTGACCAGCAAGCAGATATCGGAAGCTCCCATAGTGCAGCATCTTGCAGGCAGTATATCTGAGACGGCTTTTATCTCAACAGTTGTTTCTGAGGAATCCATACTTTCAAAGAGCATGATACTCTCCGAGATGCTTCCTGTTTCGAGTGAAGCGGGTGACGAACTGTCTACAGTCGAAATAGCCGCTCTTCTTGTGGATGCCGGTGTTACAACGGAATCCGCGGCTGTTCAGGTGGCAAGCGAGATAAAATACGTACTTGACGGCGAGGGTGATATTGAGACCAAGAAATCTGAGATCCGTATGATAATGGGTCTTGCGCAGTTTAACAGTATTGATGCGATTGGCAATATGGCTGTAGCCAATTTTGTCCAGACACTGAATATATCGGCGGAAGCAAGGACCGAAATGATCACAATACTGGAGAGTGCAGGTATAAATACTGTCAGTCAGCTGGCAACTGCTATGGAAAACGGCGGTATAGCCGGGCTGGATAATATAGCTATATATGACGGGCTAGCAGCTCTTACATCAGATGCTATGGCTCTTCCCGGCTGTGTGCTGCCGAAAAACGGCAGTAATGAATCTGATATATCGATGATGGTCAACAGGAATACTGATCTGGCTGGCACTGAGACGCTGACCGAATACCTGGCAGGCGATATATCGCTTGGAGAACTTACAGCAAGTTATCTTGCAGGTAATATATCACTGGCAGAACTCTACATGACAGTGACAGCCGAAGAACCTGCTGCTCTTAAACAGCTGGTTCTGGCTGAAATACTGCCTGTATCGATGGGTTCCGAAACCGGAGAACCGGTGTCTCTGGAAAAGATCAACAGTCTTCTTGAAATAAGCGGTGTGAGCACTGATATAGCCACGCAGGATGCCGCAAAAGCTATTGAAGCGATACTTAGTGCCGATAATTTAACTCAGGAAGAAAAGACTGCTCAAATACGTATCCAGCTGGGTCTGCCGCAATTCAATACTGTATCTGAGTTTGCCGGCATGGAAGTTGAAGAGTTCCTGGCAGCAAGCGCGGTACCGCAGGCAACCATTGAAACGATAAAAGCTGTTGCAGCTGAAAATAATATAGAAACAATCGGTGACCTGATAGGTAAACTGGTTTCCGGAGAGATAACGTCTCTGGGCGCATACGAGAAGGCTCAACTCTATAATGCCCTGGCAGAACAGTCGGCAGACATGTTAATGCTGCCCGTTTCAGGGTTCGCGTCAGCAGAGTATAGCAGGGCTGATATAGTCCAGGTACTTAAGAACGAAGGAGATCAGAACAGTTTTGAAGAGACTCCGTTAGTCAGATGTATCACAGGTGATATATCCGGTGAAGTTCTTTCCATGACTGTTGAAGCGGAAGCAGAGCTCGGCAAGATGAATGTCAGCAGTGTTGTCAGAGGAAAAACCGGAGAAAAGACCGGCTACAACCCGGAAACCGGTGAACTTAAAGTTGAAGGAAGCACATATGACAGTATCGCCTCAGTATTCGGCCTGACACCTGAACTCGCAATTAAGGTACTGGCAGCGATGGCATCATTCGAGATACACCGTTATGAAGAGAACTCAGCTGAGGGATACATAGAAGAGCTGGATAAACTTGGCGGTAATTTTGCGATGAGCAAGACGGAGAAAGTGGCGCTTCCCATGTGGCTCAGCTGGATGAAAGCAGTGGCAGGCGGTTCGACGCAGGAGTTATCGGATTATATAGCCGAGAAACTGCCCGGAGTTACAAGTAAACAGCTGATAGAAGTGACAGAGATGGCGTCTAAGATAAACGAGGGGTTCCTCGGAGAAGTGCAGAATATCCAGCCTTCCGGTTCACCCGGATACATAGCGGCCGGAATAAAGAAATACCTGGAAGAAAAAGGCGGTGTGCGCGACCTGGTAGGCATAATCCAGAACATATTCGCAAAAACGGCTGATCTAACTGCAAAGATGCCGTTCGGAGTGCTTCCGGGCGAAGGGTTGATAAACGGCGGCCAGATAAACACGATAGCGGCTTACGCGTTCGGCAACGGAGGCTCAATAATAGATAATCTGAAAGCGTCCATGTCGGCTTTCCTTGGCGGCGGATCCAGTCAGGATATAGTCCCGAGCAACCTGATAGAGAGCGTACTCAGTTCGACGTAAGAATATATTACCGGAGTAACGGTAGAAAAAGGGGAAAGGAAGAACGATCTTCCTTTCCCTCTTTTTATTGTAATATTAAGATTTTCACTATTTTTTCTCTTATATAATTTTTACAGCCTGCCTGATAATAAAATAATATAAATTGAATTTATCAGATGTTTTTTATATAATCTATGCGATTTCTAAAAAAATAAAATTATGCTTAGTTTTGTAATACTTGCTGCCGGGAAAGGTGTGCGCATGGATTCATCAATTCCGAAACCGCTTCACAAGATCGGTGGAAAATCCATGCTTGAGCGCGTTGTAGAGAATGCCAGGAAACTGGATACTGATAAGATTGTAGTGGTGGTAAGCGATGAAAAAGTCGCAGAAAAAGCAAAAGAGCTGGGAAGTATTCCTGTATGGCAGAAGATACCGATAGGTACAGCGGATGCATTAAAACTTGCGCTCTATGAATGTTATCCGGCCGGAGAATTGCTGCTCAGCTGTTCGGATATACCGCTGGTAACAGCAGAAATATTTCAAGGGTTATACAGCAAACATATACAAACGGGGAATTATATGACTGTGCTGACAACCGAGGTCGAAGATCCGCATGGATACGGAAGAGTTATCAAAAAGGGACAGGCAGTTATCAGTATAGTGGAAGAGAAAGAAGCGTCGGATAAGGAAAGAAAAATAAAACTGATCAACAGTGGTATATATTGTATTAAAAGAATTGATCTGAAAAATAAACTTGGCAGGATAAAAAGGTCAGCGGTAAAAGGCGAATATTATCTTACGAATCTGGTGAGTATAGCAGCCGCGGACAATCTGGGTGTCGGTGAGTTTCGATGTGATAACAGGTATGTCATGGGGATAAATACAAAAGAACAGTTGGAAAAAGCAGAACAATTGTGGAGTAAAAGATGTATAGCAAACTGAAAATATTCTCGGGTAGATCAAACGAGAAACTGGCAAAAGAGATATGCAGTTATCTCGGTATAGAGTTGAGCAATGCACTGGTCACAAAATTTGCGGATGGAGAATGCCGGGTGAAGATCCAGGAAAATGCCAGGGGTACGGATTCCTATGTAATACAATCTACTTCCCCGCCGGTAAACCAGAATATCATGGAACTTGTGATCATGATCGATGCGTTGAAAAGGGCTTCGGCAAAAAGGATAACCGCAGTAATACCTTATTTCGGTTATGCGAGACAGGACAGAAAAGATACTCCCAGAGTACCTATTACGGCGAAACTGGTTGCAAACATATTGCAGGTTGCCGGTGCCAATAGAGTGCTGGTAGTAGATATACATGCACAGCAGATACAGGGATTTTTTGACTGCCCGGTCGATAATCTGCTTTCTTTGCCAGTGATCATAGCGTATCTTAAGAAAAAGAAAATAAAAAACCTTACTGTAGTGGCTCCTGATTCCGGGGGAGTGGGCAGGGCCAGCCAGCTCGCAAAAAAAATGAGGGCGCCGCTTGCTGTGGTAGACAAGAGACGTTCGGAACCTAATGTAGCTAAAGTATACCACATCATAGGTAATGTGAAGGGAAGGAACGCAATAATAGTAGATGATATAGTTGATACTGCCGGTACTCTCAAAGAGGTCTCAAAAGCGATTAAAAAAGCGGGAGCAGAAAACGTATATGCGGCATGCACTCACGGGTTGTTTTCAGGTACAGCCGTAGAGAAGATCAAGATCAGCCCGATAAAAGAACTTCTCACTACAGATACGATCAGGATCCCGAAGAAAAAACTTATTCCGAAGATAAAAGTGTTGACAGTTTCCACTCTTCTTGGGGAAGCGATAAAAAGAATACATGAAGAAACGTCTGTAAGTGATCTTTTTATCTAGAGTCGGATCGCAGTTAGCATAGAATACAAAGGAAAAATATGGAAGGAGATAAAAAATGAGTGATGAAATGAAACTGAATGCGGATATAAGGAAAGAGCTGTCATCAAGCAGTCTTAATGAAATGAGAAAAAGCGAGAGGATACCGGGTATACTCTACGGTCCTGATGTGGAGAATACAGCGGTATCAGTGGATGAAAAAGAGTTTAAGTCAATTATTTCTACGGAACACGGAGAGAACGTACTGATTAAACTGAAAGCAGGCACTAATAAAGGCGTGACTGTTTTAATAAAAGAAATACAGGTCAATCCGATCACAATGAAGATCAATCATATCGATTTCTGCCAGATAAACCTTTCCGAAAAGATAGAAGTCGAAGTGCCTCTTGAAGTGAAAGGAGAGGCTCCGGGAGTGAAAACAGACGGCGGAGTGCTCGAGCATATAATAAGAAGTGTGAAAGTAAAGTGCCTGCCTACGAACATACCGGATAAATTCGTATTGGATATTTCGGGACTGGGTATAGGAGACGGTATAAAAATAAAAGATATCCCGCTGGTAGAAGGTGTGACTATACTTGCTGACCAAGAAGCTCTCGCTGTTAATCTCGTTCCGCCGACTGAACTTGAAGAACCTGAAGAAGGCAAAGCGGAAGATACGGCAGCTGAGCCGGAAGTTATCGGTGAAAAGAAGGAAGAAGGCGCAGCTGAAGACGCTGGGACCGAGAACAAGTAAGCTGCGTAATCTTGAAAAGACTGACTCTTATCGGTCTTGGGAATCCGGGTGCAGAATATGAAACTACCCGGCATAATCTCGGTTTCATGTTTATAGATAATATAGTTTCCGGTTTCAAAAAAAGCAGACAATGCCCGCTATTATATACCGTAACACCGGACTTTACAGCAGTTAAACCCATGACTTTTATGAATAGAAGCGGACAGGCAGTCAGGTGTTATATGGATTATTTTAAAATAGACATGGAAGACCTGCTTGTAGTCTGCGATGATTTTAGCCTGCCGCTTGGAAAGATGAGACTCAGGCCGTCCGGTTCATCAGGCGGACATAACGGGCTGCAGTCTATTGCAGATGCTCTCGGATCGGATGATTTTGCCCGGCTGAGGCTTGGTATAGGCGAAAGCCCGTTTATTGATAAATCAGAATATGTTCTGCAGAATTTTCAGAAGAGCGAGATCTCAGTTATCGATGAAATGCTGATGTCTGCAAAGCCGGTCATAGACTGCCTGATAAAAAAAGGCATGGATACTGCTATGAACATCTTTAACTAGAGGAGGTATGTGTTGTTGATAAAAATCACAAAAAGGCTCAAAGCACAGTTTATAACAGGTCTTATAGTCATACTTCCCGTAGGATTGACCGTTTGGATCATACTTATACTCTTCAGGCTGATCGGGAACAGATTCCTCCCTATTTTTGCAAATATACAGGGCATAAAGGAACTCCCGATAGTGACCCAGATGACAATAAGCGCAATACTGACACTGATAATCATATGGTTTGCGGGTTTCTGGGCAAGAAACTTCACAGGCAGACTCTTTATCAGGATATTTGAAAAATTAGTTTATAATACCCCCGTTGTTTCAAAAATATACAAGACGATCAGAAAGATCACGGATACGATGTTCGTAAACAAGCAGGCTTTTAAAAAAGTTGCCTTGATAGAGTACCCGCGAAGGGGTTTATATACGATGGCATTCGTGACGAATGAGGAAAGTTCCGGTAAAAACAGTGATTTTGTCACCGTTTTTATACCGTCAACACCTAATCCGACTACGGGTTATTGTATAATCCTGCCCAAGGAGGATGTGGATATATTGCCGATCAGTATCAATCAGGCTATGGAATTTATTTTTTCCGGGGGAATGATTGTCCCTGAAGAATTGAAGTTTCCGAAGTTAGATTCAAAAAACGGTAGAATAGAGGAGATATAATAACAGTTGTCAAGTAAAATAGACGATAAAAATATTGTAAAAGAATCAGAGGTTTTCAATAACACCTCCATTTTGTATAATAGGTTCCTGGGAACAAGATGGTTTCGTAAAACCCATTGTGGCATT
>JBDRKX010000056.1:0-39319 GCA_043813605.1 Elusimicrobiota bacterium
GTGTCCCATTTAATATGTCCGCTTTTTTTGAAAATTAAGCATCAATATCGTCGCTATCAAAAGCACACTAACGATTCCCAAAAGGCCAAAAAACGTTTCTGTTTTACGTGTCTGCCTCAACCATGTAAAATGTAATAATGAAATCTTCCATGAAACAGCCAGGATTAGAGTTAAATATTACATCCGACCCTGAAACAGTACCAATTAATGGTCGTTGTACCTTGAAGAAAGAAAACAATCTGTTTGTAGTCTATGTGGCCGGGCTGCCTATGTATCATTGGACGGCTGGCGATAGCATGGCGGCCGCTTATGCCATGGTGAATTTGGTGCAATGCGGATATGCGGACCAGAACGACGTAGCAAAAGCATTTGGATATTCTGAGCGTACACTGCGGCGTAAGCAGCATAAGTTTGAATCTGAAGGTATGGCCGGATTAGGCAATTCGAGAGGCCGCCCTTTCGGTTCGCGATTAAAAGCAAATCCCACGAGAAAAATAGCCAAAACCCTCCGTCGTCAAGGAGTTAGTGTGCGTGACATTGCTCTGCGACTTGGAGTTGGTAAATCCACTGTAAATAGATGGATGGTGAATCCGGAAAAGTCTGTGAAAGAAGATATTGCGAATGATTGTGAAACCATTAACATCCGTTCCGCAGATACTGAAAAATCTGTTAAAGATATGAGTTCTGATAATGACCCACAGAGTCGTGACTACGACAGGATGTTAGCGCGAGAAGGCCTGCTCAATGACGCGCTTCCTATCTTTACTGCTGGCCACCGTATTTCCCAGGCCGGTGTATTGCTATCAATCCCTGCGCTTGTACAAAGCGGTATCTTTTCGGTGGCAGAGAAAATCTATGGACATATCGGGCCTGCATTCTATGGTCTGAGAACCACGATGCTGACATTGCTTTTAATGTCACTTTTGCGGATCAAAAGACCCGAGGAACTCAAAGAGCATGCCCCGGCTAATATCGGCCGCATAATAGGTCTTGACCGCGCTCCGGAAGTCAAAACACTGCGACGTAAACTCGTACACCTTGCTGCCCGCAAAAAAGCCGAAACCTTTGGCAGAGAACTGGCAAAGAAACGAGTAAAACAGCACGGAAAAGCTATGGGATTTCTGTATATAGACGGGCATGTACGGGTTTATCATGGTTTACGCCGAGTAATGAAAACATATGTTACCCGAATGCGACTGGCGTTACCGGCGACTACGGACTACTGGGTTAATGACCAGCGAGGAGATCCGTTGTTCGTGGTAACGGCAGAGCTTAATGCTAGTTTAACAAAGATGCTTCCGGAATTACTCAAAGAAATCCGGGAACTGGTGGGTAAGCGCCGGGTAACGATAGTGTTTGACCGTGGTGGCTGGAGTCCGAAACTGTTTGTGCAATTGATTGACTCAGATTTCGATATACTGACCTATCGCAAGGGAAAATGGAAATACATCCCGAAGAAACAGTTTTCGCCCTGTACAAAAAGAATAGACGGCCGTAAAGTATCATACAATCTTAATGACAGAAATATCCGTTTGCTGAAGGGCAGGCTGCGCTTACGGCAGGTTACCCGTTTAAGTGAGAATAAAAAACATCAGACACCGATTGTCACCAGCCGTACAGACTTGTCGGCAAATAGTTGTGGCTTATCGTATGTTTGAGCGCTGGCGACAGGAAAACTTCTTTAAATATCTTAATGAGGAGTTTGCCATAGATTCATTACTCGATTATCAGGTGGAACCGGAAGATGCGGAAACTTTAATTCCGAATCCGGAGCGTCGTAAAGTTAATAAGAAACTATCAGCAGTACGAGCAGAACTGAAGAAGACGCAAGCTCTGTACGGTAAGGCAATGGTAGAGAATAAAGAGCGTACGATATCGACAGTTCGTGGTTTCAAGATTGCTCATGGAAAACTGGGGTCTCATATACGTCAACTTGAAGATCGCATAAAAGTGCTCGAAACAAAACAAAAGCGGACTCCCATACGCATTGCGGTTAAGAAAGTCAGCGGCGAGCAAATCGTACGTCTTTCACGAGAGCAAAAGCATCTTACAAATTGCATCAAAATGGTAGCTTATCAGGCTGAGAGTGATCTTCTGGCATTGTTACGGCCTCATTATGCGCGTGCGGATCAAGAAGGCCGTACTCTAATAACCAGTGCGTTTCAAAGTGCGGCGGATATAGAAGAAGTGAATGAAAATGAACTACGCATTACATTGACGCCACTGAGTTCAACTCACCGCAGTAAAGCCATCGCTGCTATGTGTGAGAAACTTAATCAGATGAAAGTTTGTTTTCCGGGAACGAAGTTGATGCTGCATTTTTTGGGTTGCCGAATCAGGCTGAAAATGGAAAAAGCGGACATTTTCTTAAGCTGCTATGTCAGGAGTTCTGAATTTTGGGTTATAATAAAACCTTAATTAGGGTAAAAATAAGAATAGAAAATAATAAGAGTTATTTTCTTATTGACAAAAACATATTTATAAATTACTATGTATATAGTTTACAAGACTCGCATAAAAGAAGAGATAAAAAAATGAAAAACAACAACATAAAACCCAATTCTAATTATCAGGGGCTTTCTAAAGATGAAGTATACCTCATATCACGAGCTGAGTACGAGAAGCAGAAAATTGTTACAAGGGCGTTTACTCTTAAACTGTTCAATAACCCGAAAAAGACAGACAATATTTTAGACGAGCTCAGAAGAAAGGGCAGATTGCTCCAGATAGAAAAAGGAAAATATTTTATTGTACCCATGAAGGCCCCCAATCAATTATGGGTGCCCAATGAATTTGTTACGGCTAAATACTGGATAGGCGAAGCGTCGTATTATATCGGATATTTTACCATGTATAATTACTGGGGGTTTACTGAGCAGATACCGCAGACAATGTATGTATTGAATACAAAGAAATCAAAAACAAAAGTAATTGCAGACACAAAATATAAGGCGGTAAAGATAACAAAAGAAAAATACTATGGCATAAAAAAAATAAAAATAGAGGGAGAAGAGATCATTATAAGCGACAGAGAACGTACTTTAGTTGACCTTGTAGATAATCCGCCGGGTTCATTTAACATAATGCGCGGCATATTAAAGGATAATATTGGAAAGATCGACTGTGATAAATTCACCGATTATCTTGTCAGATATCCCGTTAAAGCTGTTCTGAAAAGAGCTGGCTGCATTATGGCTGCATTGGGTGTGCAGAATAATCTGCTTAACAGGCTGAAGGACAATATCGGGAATGCGGGCACATATGTTGTCCTTAATCCGGAAAATCAAAACCGCAAGGGCAGGGTAAATAAGGAGTGGGGACTCATAATCAATGAATAAGGCGCAGCTTAAAGAAATAATACCGGCAATTGCAAAGAAGTATAAGTTCAGCCCAAGATTGGTAGAAAAGGATTACTATATTACAATAATCATGAATAACCTTAATTCCGGTTTGAGCAGTGATATTGTATTTAAAGGCGGTACGCTTCTGAATAAAATATATTTTGACCATGTGCGATTGAGTGAAGATCTGGATTTCAGCTATATTACAGGAGACGATCTTGATACCAGGACAAAGAGATCACGGATAATGAAGCCGATAAAAGCCAGAATGCCGGAATTCCTGAAAAGCATGAATCTGAAAAGCCCTGATCATGACGGAAAAGCTTTTAATGAATCTACTCAATATGTATTTCAAATCGGGTATCCGTCTGTAATTACTGACAAAGAAGAGTATATAAAACTTGAAATATCATTAAGACAATATCCTGTTGATAAACCGGTAATAAATAAAGTTAAACACTTTTACGAAGATCCTTTTACCGGCGAGCAGCTCCTCCCGTCTAACGGGATCTTATCTCTGAGCCGTAATGAAGCTGTAGCAGAAAAATTGAAGGCGTCAATAACGAGGCTGGATTATGCGATACGGGACTATTATGATCTATGGAAAATTGCAGAGAGTAATTTTGATTTTCATAATAAGGATTTTGTTCGATTATTTCATGCTAAATTGAAAAGAGAACAATATGCCGGGGAGTATAAAATAAATCTTGGACTTAATGAGAAAGATATTTTGAGCCTGCATAATCAGATAGAATCAGCGTTATCTCCGGTAATCCGGGCAGACGAGACGTTCAGCCTTGCAAAAGTATTCGGCAGGTTTAATGACATAATGAAAGAGGTATAGCAGAGTAATGAAAAAAAATACAATAAAAGAAGTCCTGGATTATTATTTTTCTGGAACTAAATACAGTAAAGATGCGCAAAAAGCTTTTAAGATATTTTTTGATAAACATCCAATTGACCCGGAAGAAAAGCCGGATGCTTTTGATGAAGGAGCCTTGAGCGAGTGGTTTTTATATGATTATAAACTTAAAAACGGCCGGACTCCGATAGAAGACTATTGTATAACGAACCCTATGGGACTGGAGCAAGAACAACTGCGTTTATTTGAAGAACTTTGCGAGAGCATATACGGCATATGGAAGGTAAAAAATGTGATTAAAGGCATAGGCCTGGAATTGGTCAGCTTGCAAGACAAAAAGGCATATAATATCAAGGAGCATAGAGGTAGTATGTCAATGAAGAAAGGGGATTACATAATCGGAAGGGTTGGGCAGATTGCAGGCATTTATGAACTGGTCGGAGCAAATCCAGTACCGGTTTCAAAAGAAGAAGCCGAGCAGATGATCGAAGAAATGGACAGACTGAATCCGAAGAAATTCAGAGATTACTTTTATGGGAAGCGGGAGGAAAGGTTCGCCGGCCTGGAGGGGCGAGTTCGTGACGGCGGCAGATGTGTATGTTCGATATGCGGGAAGGAAGGAAAGATTGGCGGCTTTGCTAATCCGTCATCATTAAAGCCTTTGATTGTATGTGTGGATTGTATGGCTGTTTCCATGGCTAAAAAAGACGGGGTATCAGTATCGGAGGCTAAGGAAAACCGAAAAAGGATATTCGATAATTTTCATGCTTTCAGAGAAGCCATATCCGAAAAATATCTTGAAGAAGCCGGAAAGGAAATATTTGATTCAATACAAGAAGCTAATATGCTTATTGAATTTGTTCAGACAACCTGGAACAATTTGCCGAGAGATTTCCGGGAGACAATGGAAAAAGAGAGTAAAGAAGATTTAAAGAGAATATATTCAGATATTGACATAGATTTTAGCGAGTTATTATCAGGTAGAAGGAGTCAGGTTGGGAAAATGGGAAGAAATGATTCTTGTCACTGCGGTAGCGGAAAGAAATATAAATACTGCTGCGGGGCTAACTGATATAAGGGATGGAAAAAAACTGGGTGTAAATATGAAGTTATTATATTCAACTGACCTGCATGGTGATCGGCGGAAATATGAGAGGATATTTGAGATATCAAAAGCGCAGGGAGTTGATATCGCTATAAACGGAGGCGACCTGTTCCCAAAGACCGGGAATCTTTTCAGACAAAATGAATTTATTACCGGATTTCTTGAGAAGTATTTTGCCCGTTTTGAAGAAGAGAAAATATATTATTTGTGTTATCCCGGCAATGATGATCTAAAAATATTTGATAAATTGTTTGAGGATACAGGTTCAAGGTTTGAATATATTGTTCCATTAGCGCAGAAAAAAATCAGTATTGGTGAATACGAGTTTATCGGCATGAATTGGGTTGTGGATTATCCTTTCCGATTAAAAGACAGGTGTAGAAAAGATACGGATAATTATATATTTCAAGAGCAATTGGGGCCGGGTGTACTTTCTACTGAAGAAGGGTACAAAAATATTGACTGGTTTACATATGCCGGGACATTGCCTACTATTGAAGATGAATTGAAAGGGCTGCCGTTACCGGAAGATTTTAATAAGGCAATATATATATTTCATATGCCTCCAGCTAATCTTGGTTTGGATCAATGTAGAAGTGGAGAGAAAGTAGGTTCAGCAGCAATTTATGATTTTTTAAAGAAGAATCAGCCATTATTTTCGCTACACGGGCATATCCATGAATCACCGGAGATGTCAGGAAAATGGATGGCGAAAATAGGTGATACGGTTTGTATACAGCCTGGGCAGCGCCATGGATTTGATTATGTGGTTATTGATTTAAAAAACGTTAAATATGAGAGGTTCACAGAATAGTTTAAAAAATAGTAGTAAAGACAAAAAGAATTCACATTACCGGCATCCTTTTGATGCCGGATTTTTTCCGGAAGAAGCCCGGATTGATTTGTACTTAAAGAAATAAAAGAAATTCACAAGAGAATTTTCCGGCATCTGCCTCCGGCGGGGGTGAGGAAGATGGGAATGAATAAGAAAATCGCAATCCCGTTAATACGGGATATCCGGGGACCCGGATTTAGCTCTAAAAGAGCTGCGATTTTTATTAGGGTAAGCCAAGTTGCCGGGCCTGCTTGCCTGTGGCATGGCAGCAAGGGTGGGTTCTTTGAGGTCGTCGAGGTGCGTAGGCCGAGACGGCCGGTTATTCGGGTTGGGTTTGGGTGGGATAGATAGTTAAAACGCTATTTTCCCGGGAATTATTTCAAATAACGAGACGAAATAAAATCTATCGTTACGAAATACCCCGCCTGTTTTGTGAAAATATGACTTATTCACCCCGAAAAAAGACGTAACTCACCGCAAAGATGTAACGTTTCGTTTTTTCGAAACGACATCCCCTATATCGACGTATGATAATCATGGCCGTCCTGACCGGAGCTATGACATGGAAGGCAACCTGGCGTCAGTGACTATTTACGAGGGCGCGTTTATCAAGCAGCAGGTATCTTTTCCCGGCGGAGCGGAAGGCGCGTACATCAATGTAACGGATTACAATGAGTTCGGAGAAGCAGGCACGACATACCAGGTACATAATCCGGGCGGCTTCTCACTTGAGAAGGAGATGCTGCCGGCCAGTCTTATTGAAAGCGTACTTTCGTCCATGTAACAGCATGGCATAATACGGTTCTATATCGGAAAATCGAACATAGATCATCCTGTATTATTCTTGCCTGGTATTCGGCGGTATTGATACTAAATACCAGATGGGAAATATGCTGTATCAGATTGTATTTCCAATTCAAAACAATTAAAATATGCTTGGCGTGTCTGATTTGAATACAATGAAAAGAGAAACAAAACGCTATAATATTTTCCTTGTAATACTTATAGCATGTATAATTGGTTGTTGATTATCAATTGATGGTCTTTGAGATATGAGATAGATATCAATGATACTGTACGGAAATGCTTATGCCGAGGCCGGGCGAAGAATACCGGCTGAAATAGAAATGCACATTGATATGGAAGATCAATAAACGGCGACGGTGAGCGGTAGCGAATATGTATTATAGTGACAAAATAGACATATTGAAAGATATATTTTCTTCGGATGATCTTTATCTTGAACCGAGTTTTCTCGTTGTCAAAGGAGAGCTGTTTCCGATCATAGATGATGTGATAGTTCTGTCCGGTCCCGAAGAATATACTGACTATGTAAAAAATATTATAAATCAGAAAGGGGACTCGGGAAGTCTGAAAAATTTTTCAAAGCAGGTTCAATACTCGTTCGGAGAAGAATGGAAGGAATACAGTGAGATACTGCCTGAACATAGAGATGAATTTGAAAAATACTTTGATACAGTGGATACTGAAGACTTGAAAGACAAGAGAGTCTGTGACCTGGGCTGCGGAAACGGCCGGTGGAGTTTTTTTCTTAAAGACATATGCAGGGAAATAATACTTGTGGATTTTTCTGACGCCGTATTCGTTGCAAGAAAAAACCTTGCTGCTAATCCCAACTGCCTGTTTTTTATGTGCGATCTTAAAAAACTTCCGTTTAAAGAAGATTTTGCTGATTTTATGTTCTGCCTCGGTGTCCTGCATCATCTGCCAACGCCCTGTCTTGAGGAAGTGAAAGGTCTAAAGAAATATGCAGCCGTTATTCTGGTGTTTCTTTATTACGCGCTGGATAACAGGCCTTTTTATTTCCGTTTTATACTGAAAGTAATAACTTTTATCAGAAAGATACTCTCAAAGATCAAATCTCCATTTTTTCGCCGTAGTTTTTCATTATTCACAACATTTACATTATATATCCCTATGATCTGTCTCGGTCACGCGTTAGAAGTGTTCAAGAAAGGCTCTTATGTACCGCTATATGATTTTTACCGGGATAAAAGCGTCAAAAGGATACAGCAGGATGTGTATGACCGGTTTTTTACCGGTATAGAACAGCGTGTTACTAAAGAAGAGATATTACAACTAAAGGATTCCTTTGCTCAAGTTATTGTCTCTGAGAACATACCTTATTGGCATTTTTTATGTTCGAAATAGTGTAATGAGTAATCCCTGCTGTAGTCAGTTTAGCGGGAGCCCGCATGCCTGATTGTGAACACTCTTAATTAAATAATCAATTCAATTGCAGCCGGAGTCATGAAATATTTGACAAAGGTCTAAAATATAATTAACTATTAAAATAGTATTCACTGTAAGTGTACAAATATCGGCATAGGATAATTTTTCATTTTATATATTAGCTGACAAAATTTGAAATTGATTAATAGAGGAGACAAGTTATGGGAGATTTTGTATTTATCGGATTAGTTGTAGGTATTATTCTGGGCGTAGTGATTCAAAGGGGCGGATTCTGTATGTATAACGGGTTTGCCAACATGGTCATTACCAAGGATTACAGGATAATCAGAGCTGCTATATGGGCATTCCTGGTGACCCTGATAGGTTTTCATCTGATGCAGAGTTTAGGCATTGCCAAGATGGATCCGAAACCCTTTTTCTGGTCAGGCAGTATTGTCGGCGCGGCAGTTTTTGCCATAGGTATGGTTCTGGCAGGCGGCTGTATAGTAGGATCGCCATTAAAGGCGGCAAGCGGCAAAATGGGCTACTGGTTCACGGTTCTGGGTATGGGTATCGGCGGCTGGACCGTTATCTGGGGACCTCTGGCAGCATTTAGAAAAGACAGTCTGCAGGAAGCTACCAAAGTCATGATGAGCGGCAAGAATCCTACTCTAAACGGGTTCCTGTTCGGAGTCAACCGGTGGATAATAGTAGTCATACTGGCCGGAGTTTGTATCTGGCTGCTGAAAAAATTAAAAAATGATGCCCCTGGTCAGGAAAAGCAAAAAATCTCTTTCTTTAAAAGTCTCTGGTCTCCGGTTGCAATAGGTATCGGATTAGCTATCGGCGAGATGATAGCATTGGCAAGCGGAAAGTCTCCGGCAGGGTTCGGGGGGTTTATCAAAGGCTGGGCCCTTTACTTTAAGCTGCTCTTGTCAGGAAAACTGCCTTTTGACTGGCCGGTGACATTTGTGACCGGGATGCTCATAGGTGTGTTTATCTCGGCACTGATCGCCAAGGAATTCAGGATCATCTGGCCCAGATGGAATCAGATACCCAGATTATTCACAGGCGGGCTGTTAATGGGCATGGGAGCTGTAACTGCTGCAGGAGGCTGTAATATCGCTCATATTATTTCCCATATGCCACAGTTGTCTATAGGCAGTTTTGTCAGCGGTGCGACCCAGGTAATAGTAGTTGTTATATTACTGCGTGTGTTCTTTTTGAAGAAATTGACGCCGCAATAGTACAGCTCTAAATAAAAAGGAGACATAAACAACATGAGCCCGGAAGTAATAAAATTGAATCTGGAGTCGGAAATTTGTCCTTATACAATAATTAAATCAATAAAAAAATGCGAGGAGATAAAAGAAGGGTTAGATTCGGGAGGACAGATATTAGAAGTAACAGTGGAACATTCGCCGGTGCAGGATAATTTTCCCGGGGAGTTCCAAAGGAGAGGATACCGGGTAGACTTCAATAAAATCGATAATGCAAAATGGGTGGTAACGATCAAGAAGTGAAAGATCTCCTAAACCTGACCTGAAAAATTTAATATCGCCTTTTTTGTACGCTGCCAAAAGGAGGATTCGGTTATATTCTTATTTATATGAATAACCCACACGTCAAATGTCGTTAAAAGAAGTAAAATACGTCAAGATAGATGAGCAGAAAGGAAGCCTGTACTCTGCCGGAAAGCAGAGTCTGTTAATACCGATTACTTTTGTGAAAGCGCTTGATTCCACTTTTGAGAAGCTGGTAGGAAGAGAAGGCGCTGAGATATTGATCTACAAGATAGGGGAGGCCCTGGGTAAAGGATATGCGCAAAGCCTGCGGGCCATATTGGAAGAGGAGGGGGCGGATGTAGGGCAGCAGGCCCTGATCACGATAAGCTGTAATGCGATTTTCATGGAAGCGGGGTGGGGCAGTGTGAAAATCAGGAATATAGATCTGGGTGAAAATATATTGGAACTGGCAATAGCTAACAGCCCTTCAAGTGTATATCTGGAAAATGGGAGTTATGGTTTAGAGAAAGGTGTGCTGGTAGGCGTTTTTCGGGAAATAACAAGTGAAGAAGTTTACTGCCGGCTGCTGGAAGAAGACATAGAGACACACACAGTTGTTCTCCAGACCGTAAAAGATATTCCGGAAGAGATCAGGGAGAAGGAAAAAATAGTCCTGATAAGCCGGAGAGAGCTGCAGGATAAGAACAACGAGTTAAAAGCGGCTTATGACGAACTGACAGTTATGCAGGATCAGCTGATCCAATCCGAAAAGATGGCCAGTATCGGTACAATAGCTGCAGGGGTGGCGCATGAGATAAATAACCCGCTCGGAGCGGTACTCACCAATACACAAATGCTTTTAATGAAGATAACTGATGATAAAAGCGTTGAGTATCTTAATTTTATTGAAAACGCGACCAGGCGGTGTAAGAAGATCGTCGCTGCGTTGCTTGATTATACCAGGAAGTCGTCTCCGGCCAACTGGGTAGAGCTGGATCTGAGTGAAGTTATCGATAGCGCATTGAGATTAATTCAAAAAGAGTTTGAAGACAGCAGTATAAAAATAGAAAAAGATTATGGCGCGGAAATAAATATTAAAGGCGATGCCGTGGAGTTGAGCCAAATTTTCACTAATTTACTGTCAAACGCAAAAAATGCTATAATAAAATCAGAAAATAGACCTGGCATGATAAATATTAAAACATATAATGAAAACGATAAAACGATCATTACAATTACAGATAACGGCTGCGGGATACCTGAGGAAAACAAAAGAAGAATATTCGATCCGTTTTTTACCAGTGAAGACGTGGGAAAAGGGACAGGGCTGGGTCTTTCTATAACTCAGAAAATGATAGAAAAATATGAAGGCAGTATAGAGTTTTCTTCAAAATCAGGAGAAGGGACCACTTTTATAGTGAGATTTCCCAAGACCGCAGGATGATATTAATGCTGAAAAAATCAATGTATTAACAAGAGGGAGGATTAGATGCAAAGCGGAGATGAACAAATAAAAAAACCCATAGCTATTAATGAATGTGTCCTTGTAGTAGAAGACGATAATGACCTGCGCCCGACTTTTAAGAACGTTTTAGAAGGTCAAGGGTTTAAGGTAACGGCTACCGCTTCCGGCAATGATGCCCTCAGCATACTTAAAGAAAAATATCATGACCTTATAGTACTGGATGTCCGGATGCCCGGTATAAATGGGATCGAGTTATTAAAGCGAATAAGAGAAATACAGATCAACGATAAGAGTCATGTCATTTTTGTCACCGGTTATGCAAGTGAAGACGTTCCCGTCGAAGCTCTAAAACTGGGCGCCGATGACTATATTAAAAAACCTTTTGAATTACCGGAGTTTATACGTAGCGTAAATAGTGTGACAAAACTGATCCGTGAAGAAAAAGACAAAAAATATTTTTTTAAGAAAATGGTTGAAAGAAGCCAGAAACTGAAAGAAAATGAAATTGAGATCAGTAATTTAAAAAAACGGATTGCTGAACTTGAAGGAAAAATTGGCGAATAAGGCAAAATACTTACTGAACGAACTGTAACGACCGATCCTTCTTGCTATCTCTGCAGGCTTCAGGTCTTCCGGCTCATATACCGCTATCATATCCCGTTCCTGTTTGGTCATATGATTGTGTTCCTTTCCCATAACATTCCGGTCTCCTTTCTCTTTCCATTCCAACCAGAATGTTACACTTTGTCATTGAACCCGCGCGTCTGAAAGTACGGAATTGGGGCTTTCAATCTGCCATGGAAGTCACTTCTAAAGTGCAAAAAAAGAACTATTTTGAAATAGCGCTGCCTGTTAAACATCGAAGCGAATAACATTTATAATGAAAAGTTCCTGATTTTACAGTATATATCCATATATATTTCCCCAAAGTTGAATTGAGGATATAAGTTTAATATAATAAATTCGGAACTAGTGTATACATATGGGTAATCAAAAAAATCTACTTATTAAAATCACATGGATTTAAAATCAAAAATACTGGCGTTCAAGAGATTCTCATTTAGAGCGTATGGTGAAAGCCTCAGACTGATCAGGGCAGGCGAATTATTCTATGTCATATTTCTGTTTGCCGGGATTTTTGCTGAAAGCTGTATAAAGGTACTATTATTACCGAAACAGAAGTGGAGCAAAAGAAAAATATTCAGAGAGCATTTATTTCTTAGCTGTATGAGAAATTATGATTATCTGAGAGTCTCACTGAGAGGCAGTCTGAGGATTTGTACGACATACAGATGTAATGCATCATGTGAAAACTGTTATGCTCGTGGATTGGCTGAGGGAAAATCGGAAGATATGTCGGTAGAAGATTTTTTAAGAACAGTAACATGGGCAAAGAAGAATAGTTTCCACACTATCCGTTTTTTAGGCGGCGAGCCTACAATCCATCCTGAAATTGTGAAAATGCTGGATATTTGTTACAAAAATAAGATGTTTGTAAGCTTTGCTACAAATAACCTTTTTTCCGAAGATGTACTTGATAAAATGGATAGTTTCTGGAATACCGGAGTTTCAATAAATTACAACTGCAGAGAAACACTTTCTGAAGAGAAGATGCGGTTGTTTGATAGCAACATAAAAAAACTTAAAGACAGGCGTATACCTTTCTGTTTTACTTATACTTTTAGCGATCGGGAAGAAGACTGGACAAAGTTTTTCAGTGACATAAAACAATATAGACCTGGTTTTGTGAGGACCAGTCTGGTATTGCCGGATTTTGATTCAAAAGAAACCGGTTTCGGTCTGCTTGAGTATAAAAAATTACTGTATAACAAGTTATACCGCTTGCAGGATGAGCTGATAGAAGCCGGGATACCATTCTTTAATTTCCGTCCTGTACCTTCATGTTTATTGTCAGATGAGCATTGGAAAGAAATAGAGAGTATTTTCCCAATGCTGTTATATACAAGATGTATGATAGGTTATAAGGGTGATTTCGGGCTGATGCTTATAGTTAATCCCGATATGTCCACATTCGCCTGTTCGTCGGTATTCGTACAGGGTAAAAATATGTACGATTTTAAAGACAGAGAAGATGTAAATGACTATTTCAGAGAAGCACTTCAGCTTTTATATAGTACACCTGCGATGAAGCAGTGCGAGAGTTGTTCGGACAATGCCAATCTTGTCAGGAGCGTAAATGAAGAGGAGCTGATAAATGACAGTTATAAATATTTTCTTGATCAGGTATGCCAGTGCGGATGCCTGAATTTTAAATGGCATACAATGAACCGGATTATAAAGGAAAAGGAGAATGTCTGTTGATAAAAATATATAAGGAAGAATATGACAGGATAAAAGAATTACTCAATTCGCCTAAGTATAGAGGCCGGTCTCTTCCCTGGCTCGTCATAATAATCATAACCAGAGTCCTGAAACCCTTTTGGCCATTTTCAAGACCATTGAGAATCTTGCATTTTAAATACAGGCAGAAACTGCTTCTGGACCGGAGTATTCAGGTGAATAAAAGCAGTAAGACCCAGGAAAACGTTCTTAGAGTGTGTATAACTTATCAGTGTAATACAAACTGTTTTTTCTGTTATGCGTACTGTCCCAGGCAGGAATTCAAGGAGCATATGACGGTGGAAGATTTTGAGTTCATTATCGGATGGGCGAAATCCAATGGGTATAACAGTTTCAGGCTCCTTGGCGGTGAGGCGACCATTCATCCTGAGCTCAAAGCTATAATGAATATTGTCAGAAAGAACGGCTTGAGAGTTTCTCTTTCGTCAAACGGACTATTCAGTGAGGGAGTCAGTTCGCTTCTAAGTACGGATGTGATAGAATCAGTGAATTTCAGTTATCCTCAAAGCGATACAACAATAGAAAAAAAATATATTTTCATCAAGAATTTAAAAGAGACAATAAATAAGGGTATACCTGTCCTGATATCGTGGATAATGGATTTTAATGAAGATAACTGGAAAGAGGTCGTAGATTTTGCAGTAGAATACAGGGGGCGTGTAGCTTTGCGGTTCAGTATGGTACTCCCGGGAAACAAAAAGGATGTAACTTCGGAAGAACTCCATTTAAACCTAAGAAAGATCGCAAAGCAGACTCTGGATATTGCAGAATATACATCAAAAAACTATATAGTGTTCTTTTTTTACAGACCTCTGCTTTTATGTATGTTTAAGAAAGATGAGCTTGATTACCTTAATTCGATCAGCCCGTTCATCTTTGATACGCAGTGTACATGTTCCAGCCTGGGTGAAAGATATTCAAATATGCTGACTGTAAATCCTGACCTGACTTGTTATCCCTGTCCTGTAGTGCATATCAAAGGGATTAAGATAGGGCCTGGTACTTCACGCAAAGATATTAATGATTGCTTTTTAAAACCGGTAACGCATTTATGCAAAGAACCGATGATGGATTCATGCAAAATGTGTGAGTATTTCAGTAATTACAGTACGCAGGAAGATGGTGATTATTACGATCTTTCAGATAGTAATGTCTGCCAGGGCGGTTGTCTTTTATATAGAACCCCCAAATCTGAATCATAGAAACTCCTTCAAAACAATATCAGCCTGATTAAAAATGAAATATGGCACAAGCGGCTATTCTAATCAGGCTGTAGATATATATTAAAACCGATATAGAGATCATAATTTCTATTGAATACACGGTAATTCGGTCAAAATGCATATTGCCCTTGACAAATATAATGATAATGATTATCATTATTATAAAGGAAGTATAAAATGAATAAAAGAAGACATGGCAGGCCTTTTAGATGCGTAGGGAGATGGACAGTACCCAGGCAGGCTGTAATAGATGCTTTTATAAAAAACAGGGGGCATCTAGCGGCAGAAGAAGTTTTTATGTATATAAAGAAAACATATCCCGGTATAGGTATAGCTACCGTCTACAGAAACCTGGAGTTTCTAAGGGAAAAAGGCCTGATAAATCGTTTTCAGTTCAATACGGATAAAGCGTACTATGAATTGAATGATGATGAAAGAGAACATCACCATCATCTTATCTGTACATCGTGCGGAAAGGTATTGGATTATTCTGAATTCATAGAAAGGGAATTAGATCTTATGAATGATCTGGAGAAAGAATTATCGGCAAAACATAATTTCCAGATCAGTTCGCATCAGCTGCATTTTTACGGGATCTGCAGTAAATGCCGGTAAAATTTTTTTAGATTATATATGATAATGAGTCTCATTATTAATGGTAAGTGTAACAAAGGAGGTGATTAAAATGCCAGGATTTGATGGAACAGGGCCTGTGGGAATAGGGCCCATGACAGGAAGAGCGGCAGGTTATTGTACAGGTGAAGAAGGTAAAAATTCGGGTCCATACGGATTAGTACGAGGATTTTTCGGCCGCGGGATGCGTATGGGCAGTTTCGGCGGATGCGGCCGGCGAAACTGGTATTACGCAACAGGAAGGCCCGGTTGGTGCAGGGCAGCCCTTGGTATGCCTGCATGGGGTGGTGCGCCCTATAGCGGGCCGGCAGAGATGGCTCCCGGGCAGGAAGCCGGGGCTCTTAAAAAAGAGAGTGATTATCTTAAAAAGGAATTGGAGGCAATCCAGGAGCGTATAAAGACACTGGAAAAAGGGTCAGCAGTGAAGTAGGAATATAAAGGATAAACTGCCGGGGGGCATCAACCGAAAAATGCTTCCTGGCAGTAACTTTGTGAATAATAAAGGATAAGAAATGATAATATGCATAACTTCAACAGGCAATGATCTGGAAGCACAGCTTGATTTCAGATTCGGAAGATGCCGGTATTTTATCTTTCTGGATAATAATACTGGTAAGTTCGATGCAGTGGAAAACCCGGCTGTAAATGCTATGCATGGAGCAGGCATACAGTCTTCTCAATTAGTCTTAGAGAGGAAACCGGATGCCGTAATAACTGGGAACATCGGCCCTAATGCGAGCAGTATACTTGCAACTGCAGGTATAAATGTATTTGGCGGCTTATCCGGCACAGTTAAAGAAGCGGCAAGTGATTATATTACAGGAAAATTGGAGCAGTTGACGGCTCCTACTGTTCCGGGGCATTTCGGTACTTCTCAATCTGACCCGCAGGGAGATACATCGCAGAGTAGAACAGGCGGCAGGGGCCACGGACAGGGCGGAGGCAGGGGCAGAAATCAATGAAAACATACCTGGATTGTTTTCCCTGTTTTCTGAAACAGGGACTGGAATGCGCGAGGATTTCCACGGATGATCCGGAAATACACAAAAAAGTGCTCAACAATATCATGGAGATACTCATATCCATTGATTATACCAGAACTCCACCTAATATAGCGCGGCGGGTCTACAGAGAGATTAAAAAAGCTACCGCTAACAGTGATCCGTATCGTGATATCCGTGCCCGGGACAATGAACAGATGCTGGCGCTTTATAACAGCATAAGTTCCCGGATATTCAATGATGATGATGCACTCTACCTGGCATGCAGGCTGGCAGCCGGTATAAATATAATAGACAGCGGCGCGGGTAAAAGAAAAGAGCATCATACACAACAGGATATAGAAGCGATACTGGATATCGACCCGGTAATAGACAGTTTTCAGGAATTGAAGAACGATCTGCAGCAGGCGTCTATACTGCTGTATATCGGAGATAATTCAGGTGAAATAGTCATGGATAAGCTCCTGATAACAGTAATAAAAAAAGAATTCCCTGATCTCGTCATATACTTCGGTGTCAGAGGAGAACCTGTAATAAATGACATAATAGAAGCGGATGCAATAGAAGTGGGTATCGACGAATACTGTGAAGTTATTTCGAACGGGGATTCTGCGCCAGGAACGGAACTCGCGTACTGTTCAGCTGAATTTAAGAGAATATTTGAAAAAGCCGATTTAATTATTTCAAAGGGACAGGGTAATTATGAGACTTTAAGCGGTACAGAAAATAAAAAAATATACTACATGCTTGTCGCCAAATGCCCGGTTATTGCAAGGCATATCGGAGTTGATGTCGGCGGTATGATGATAAAAAGGGACGGATAGCCTTAAAATCGACTGTGTAAAAAAGCTTTATGCGTTGCTGTGATATAAAGGGAGGTGTTTTATATGCCTATATATGAATTTAAGTGCAATAGATGCAGCAAAAAATTCGAGTTCCTGGTTATGGCCGGGAAAGAAGAAAAAATCGCATGTCCGGAATGTAACAGTGAAGATATAAAAAAACTTATCACAGTGTTCAGGCGGCCGAAAAATTCCAGGGCGCCGGTATCTGCGGAAGGTACATGCTGCGGATCATCGGACCCGTGTGATAATCCTAAGAAGTGCTGTGAATTATGAAGATCACTGTTCTGTATGACAACAGACAGTTTGCAGACAAATGGGAAACCGGATGGGGATTTGCTTGCCTTGTAGAGACTGAAGAAGATAAACTCCTTCTGTTCGATACGGGAGACGACGGAGATAAACTGCTGAATAATATAGAGAAATCCGGCGTGGATTCAAATGACATTGATGCACTTACATTTTCACACGCTGATTGGGATCATGCTGACGGAGCGGAAGCATTCCTGAAAAAGAATAAATCAGTTGAAGTATTCATCCCGGATAAATTTCCCGGGAAGTTTATCAATATGGTTAAACAATACGGGAACAAATACAGGGTAACAGGCTATGAAAGAACCGAACTTATCTTAGGGGTATTTACGACGCCGGTATATAAGCGCGGTTTCAGTCCCAGGGAACAGGGGCTGGTGCTGGCCGGTAAGAAAGACCTCGCGCTGATAACCGGATGCGCGCATCCCGGCATCCTTTATATGGTAAAAGAGGTAAAAAAACTGTTCCGAAAAAACGTGGGAATGATACTTGGCGGCTTTCATCTCATGGGACTATCACGGCCGGCTTTAACAGATTTGATCAGCAAACTGAAACAAGAAGGAGTAAGAGTATTTGCGCCGTGTCATTGTACGGGTGATAAACAGATAGCTGCATTTCAAGAAGAATGCGGTGAAGATTATATTGAAGTAGGAGCAGGCAGAAGAATAGAGTATTGTTAAGAAAAGGAGGGCTAATGAAAGTCGCAATCGCTACGGAAGGAAACGCGGTATCTATGCATTTCGGAAGATGTTCAGGATACACAATTTTTGATGTTCAGGACGGGAAGGTCGAATCTAAAAGTTTTGAGAGTTCACCGGAACATCAGCCGGGTATGATGCCTAAGTGGTTAAATGAGAAAGGAGCCAATGTCGTTATAGCCGGCGGCGCCGGACCTATGGCGCAGAACCTGTTCGGCCAGTTGGGTATAGAACTTATTTTAGGCGCCGCAGGTCCGATAGATGCAGTGATAGAAGAGTATTTAAAAGGTGAAGTTAAACCGGGTGAGAGCATGTGCGACAACAGCGGTACATGTGACCATTAAATCGATATGACATTATAAATGGAGGTTATTATATGAAGATTGCAGTAACTGCAACAGGCGGGTCACTGAATGCGCAGGTTGCACAGAATTTCGGCAGGTGTGAATACTTTATCATCATAGATAGTGAGACCATGAAATTCGAACCGGTACAGAATCCCGGATTGAGTGCAATGGGCGGAGCAGGCCCGCAGGCTGCAAAGACTATCAGTGATAAAGGCGCTAATGTACTTATAACAGGAGTTGTTGGACCAAATGCCCAAAATGCGCTGGTACAGTACAACATAAAAACTGTAACAGGGATATCCGGCACGGTAAAAGATGCAGTTGATAATTACTTGAAAAAATGAAAAAAATAGCGGTGGCTTCCGGTAAAGGCGGAACGGGAAAGACCACATTTTCCGTTCTTCTTTCCCGGATACTCTCTAAAAAATATAAAGTGCAGCTTGTGGATTGTGATGTAGAGAACCCCGACTGTCACTTATTCTTTAACAGGGAGCCGGATAAGCATAAAGAGGTTAATGTGTTTTACCCTGTGATTGATAAGCAAAAATGCACTTTCTGCGGCAAGTGCCAGCAGGTCTGTGAATATCACTGCCTGCTCGTAATGAAAGATAATGTGATGTTTTTCCCGGAATTGTGTCATCCATGCAAAGGCTGTCTTCTGGCCTGTCCTGAGAAGGCCATAACTGAAGGCAAAAGATGTGTCGGGGAAGAATTCTCTTACAAAGAAGATAAAAACATATTCTTTGATTATGCCGTAATGAATGTAGGTGAAGCCAGGGCAAATCCTCTGATAGGAGAATTAAAGACCAGGGTGAGAAATAATGTTGATTATGTTATATACGATTCTCCTCCGGGGGCCAATTGCCCTATGGTGGAGGCTGTAAAAGATACCGATTATGTAGTGCTTGTGACAGAGCCCACACCATTCGGGCTTTATGACTTAAGAATTGCCTGGAGTGTCGTTAAGAAGCTCGGTATCCCGGCAGGTATTGTAATAAACCGCTCTGAAAGTGATGATAGGTTAATCGAGGATTTTGCAGATAAAGAAGCTCTGGAGATCATATTGAGGATACCTTTTTCAAGAGAATTCGCCTCTTATTATTCCAAAGGGATAATAAAGGAAAAATATTTTCCGGAGCAGGAAAAGAGAATATTAAAGTATTTTGAAAAATTATGAATATTTTCGACAGGTATTATAAAGAGTATGACAACTGGTATGAAAGAAATGAAGAAGTCTTTCAAACCGAGATCAATACGATAAAAAGATTTGATTTGAAAGGCCGGGGCCTTGAGGTCGGTACAGGCACCGGAAGATTTGCCGAAGCCCTGGGAATAAAACACGGGATTGAGCCGTCTTTAAATATGCTTATGCTGGCCCGCCAAAGGGGCGTGAATGCAGTTCACGGTAAAGCAGAGACTAATCCTTATAAGGATAATTCTTTTGATTTTGCGCTTATGATGGCTACTTTCTGTTTCCTGGAAGATCCTGTGGCTGTTCTGATTGAGCTCAGAAGGATATTAAAAGACAATGCTCTTCTTATTATAGCAATTGTCGCAAAAGACAGCGAATGGGGAAAATATTATCAAAGAAAAAACAGCCCGTTTTATAATGAAGCCCGTTTTTACTCGACTGAAGAAGTCATGGGATTATTGGAAGATACCGGCTATTCAGCAGGAGAGACGTATCAATCCTTATTTGCAGGGCCTGAGAATTTTGATCAGATAGAAGAACCTTTGCCCGGATATGACAAGGGTAGTTTTGTAGCCATAGGGGCAAAGAAATGAAACAGGTGCTCATAATAAGCGGAAAAGGCGGGACGGGAAAAACAACTCTGACTGCTGCGTTAGCCAGCTTATACAAGAATATAGCAGTTGCAGACTGCGATGTCGATGCTCCTGACCTGCATCTCCTCTTACATCCGGAAATAAAAGAAAAGCATGTTTTTCAGGGAGGGAAACTGGCTGTCATAAATGAAGATGAGTGCACAGGATGCGGCCGCTGCAGGGAAGTATGCCAGTTTAGCGCTGTTTCAATTGATTTTAATATTGATTCGATATCCTGTGAAGGATGCTGTGTGTGCGCATGGAACTGCCCTGTCAATGCAATTAAAATGATACAGAAAGAATCCGGTGAAAGCTATGTTTCTAAAGTAATTTGCGGAGAAATGGTGCATGCTTTGCTTAAACCCGGAGAAGAAAATTCCGGCAAACTTGTTGCCGAAGTGAAGAAAAAAGCCAGAGCATTAACCGAAGAAAAGTCATTAGATTTATTGCTGGTTGACGGCCCCCCCGGAATAGGGTGCCCTGTAATCGCATCTTTGAGCGGAGCGGATCTGGCTTTAATTGTTACAGAACCTACAAAAAGCGGGATACATGATATGGAAAGAGTAATAAAAGTAGCCGACCATTTTAATGTACCGGTCAAGGTAGTTATAAATAAATTTGATCTAAATACCGAGAATACAGAAATAATAATAAAATATCTTAATGAAAAAGGAATCGAAGTTCTGGAAAAAATAATATTTTCTAAAAAATTCACTCAGGCGATTAAACAGGGGGAAACCATAATTGAGTTCGATCCTGACTGTGAAGAATCACGGTCTATAAAAAGAATTAAGGGTAAACTGGAAGAATATAATATTAATTGATGTAAGACAGAAATTAGATATGTATAAAACAAAGAAAATATCAAAAATAGTTTTGTAAAGTAATAAGGTTTTAGAAAGGAAATTAATTATGAAAGATAAAACATTTACGTTCACATCAGAATCGGTAACGGAAGGGCATCCGGATAAAATATGCGATCAGATTTCAGACGGAATCCTGGATGAAATATTAAAGCATGATGTTAAAAACGGGTTAAAACCTTACAGATTGAAGGAATCCGATAAAAGAGGTTCAAGAGTGGCGTGTGAATCGTTTGTCAGTACAGGGCTTGCATTAATAGGCGGGGAAATTACTACTGAAGCTTATATCGATTTTCAGAGTGTTGTAAGAAATATAGTAAAAGAAATAGGGTATACTGATCCGAGTCTCGGTTTTGAATACAAAACACTGTGTCTTCTGAATTCAATAAACGAACAGTCTCCTGATATAGCGCAGGGTGTAGACATCGGAGGAGCCGGTGACCAGGGATTGATGATAGGATATGCGTGTAAGGAGACTGATGAATTAATGCCGATTCCCATTGCGCTTGCGCATAAATTAACCCTTAAGCTGGCAGATGTGAGGAAAAACGGAACTCTGGAATTTCTAAAACCTGACGGGAAGTCCCAGGTAACAGTAAATTATGTAAACGGGAAGCCTGTCAGCATACCTGTAGTAGTGATCTCAACACAGCATGATGAGAGTTCCGTAGATCCTGTATCGGGAAATATAAGCGAGGCCGCTATACAGCAGATAATTGAAGCGGTAATTAAACCGGTGATACCCGAAAGTCTTTTAAGCGAAAAGACACGGTTCCTGATAAATCCTACAGGAAGGTTCGTGGTAGGCGGTCCCCAGTCGGATACGGGGGTTACAGGAAGAAAGATAATAGTTGACACGTACGGCGGCATGGCTTCGCACGGCGGCGGCGCTTTTTCAGGAAAAGATCCTTCAAAAGTGGACAGGTCAGCATGTTATGCGGCAAGGTATATCGCTAAAAATGTTGTTGCTGCCGGGCTTGCCGAAAGATGCACAATTCAGATAGCCTATGCCATAGGCATAAAAGAACCGTTGAATATAATGGTATACACGAACGGGACATCGGTTATACCTGATGAAGAGATAGAAAAAATTATTTCAAATGACGGCATATTTGACCTTACACCGGCAGGAATTGTGGATACGCTTAACCTATGGAAGCCGATTTATAGAAAGACAGCATCATACGGACACTTCGGAAGAGGAATATTTCCATGGGAAAAGACTGATAAAACAGATGCATTGAAAAAAAGGGCAGGTAAATTAGGCGCATAGTATGTATTGTAAGAAAGGAAAAAATGAATAATTCAACTGAAATACTGATTATCGGCGGCGGACCGGCAGCAGCTGTTGCTGCAGCTACTGCAAAAAGATATTATCCGGACAAGAAAATAACGATCATTAAAGATGTAGAACCATCACTTGTGCCATGCGGTATACCTTATATGATAAGCAGTCTGGATAATCCTGAAAACAATATTATGTCTTTTGAACCTCTGAAAGCAGCCGGAATAAAAGTGGTTATTGATGAAGCTACAGAGATAAATAGAGATGATAAAAAAGTATATACTGCAAACGGGGGTAAATATAGTTACGAAAAACTGATACTTGCGACAGGTTCTTCTCCAATTATACCTAAAATTCAAGGAATCGAATTGAATAATGTTTATTCAGTAAAAAAAGACTTTGAATATCTGAAAAAAATGGTATCAAACATTAAAGAAAATAAAAATATCGTTGTTATAGGCGGCGGTTTTATCGGCGTTGAATTTTGCGACGAGATCTCAAATATCAATGGTAAGAATATATATCTGGTGGAAATGCTGCCTGATATTATATGTAATTCTTTTGATAAGGAATTCTCTGACATAGCCCGAAAAAAACTGGAAGAGAAAGGAGTTAAAGTATTAACCGGTGTTAGAGTAGAAGCGATTTCCGGCAGTGACAAAGTAGAAAAAGTGATGCTTTCCGGCGGGAAAACAATTGAGGCTGATATCGTTATTTTATGTATAGGCGGTCAGCCGAATACGGCATTAGCTGAAAAGGTAGGTTTGAATCTGGGAATGGGAAAGGGGATCTGGAGAGATGAATATATGAGAACTATGGATCCGGATATTTATGCTGTAGGCGATTGCGCCGGGAAGAGAGATTTCTTTACTAGAAAGAACAATCCGGTAATGCTGGCATCAACTGCCACGGCAGAGGCCCGCATAGCAGGAGCTAATCTATATAAACTTAAAGTTGTAAGGGAGAATAAGGGGACTATAGCAGCTTATTCAACTTACCTGTCCGGACTTGTTCTGGCATCAGCAGGACTTACTGAAACAACTGCAAAAGAAGAGAACTTTGAAGTAATAGTAGGCAAGGCTGAAAGTTTAGACAGACATCCGGGTACTATGCCCGGCGCAAGTAAAGTTTTTGTAAAACTGGTGTTTTCAAAGCAATCAGGCATTCTAATGGGCGGTCAGGTTGTCGGGGGAGATTCCGCAGGCGAGATAATTAATATTATAGGGCTTGCCATACAGAAAAATGTAACTTTAAATGAACTGGAATCTTTTCAAATGGCTACACATCCATATCTTACTCCTCCACCTACAAAATATCATATAGTCCAGGCGGCAATGGATGCAAGTTCAAAAATATAAAATTAATACAAATATTAAATCATGAGGAGGCGATTAATATGCCATTAGGAGATGGAACAGGCCCAAGAGGCGAAGGCCCGGGTACAGGAAGAGGTCAGGGCAGGTGCGGGAGAGGAAATGGGACGGGTCAAGGGAGAGGAATGGGTAGAGGGGGTGTTGATGGAGGTATAAGGATTTTATCTGAAAAGGAGAGAATCAATATGGATAAAAAAGCAGTTATTAAAGAAGAAGATTGTATAGGCTGCGGAGCTTGTGTGCCGGCCTGCCCGAAGGAGGCAATAACTCTGGGTGATATTGCAGTGGTCGATAACGAAAAATGTGACGGCTGCGGCAGATGCCAGGAAGCATGCGCAGTAGAAGCCATAGAGTTACAGTAGTCAGCCATGTTCAGTGCGGAGATGATTTTTGTAAAAAAAAAGATAGAATATGAGATAGAAATCCATGATAAGCTGTTTGAGCAGGAAGGAATATGAATGGATAGACCGCATTATGAAAAAATGGATATAGCGCGAAAACTTCTAGGACTGGAAGAAAAAGCTACGCTCAAAGAAATAAGAGATTCCTACAGGCGGTTATCATCGAAATATCATCCGGACAGATGTGGTGAAAACAAAAAACACGAATATGAAGAGATGTTTAAAGAGATAAACAATGCCTACGGCATGATAATGGATTATTGCGCCGGGTATAAGTACTCTTTTCTTAAGAAAAGTGTCGAAGAAAATGATCCCGATAAAGACTACAGGGAGCATATGGAAAGATTCTATGACGACTGGTTTGGCGGATTTAAAAGAAATACCCCTAAAAAGATAGAATGATGACAAAAGCTGACTTGCCTTTAGAAATGGAAACCATACTGAAAAAATGGGCGGAAGAAAGGCTGGAATGCATAGGTGTATATAAAGAACGGACTTCAGGATATGAAGAGCTGGCGGAAAAAATAATAGATGATCTGAGATCTGTTTATTCTGATAAAGCGATCGAACTTTTCCTTAAACCTGAAAAAAACTCTGTTATCCGGTCTCCGGCCGCATTTGCAAGAATAACCGGTCCCTGCGGGGATACCATGGAGATATATCTTGAGGCTGAGAAAGGTAAAATAAAAAAAGCGGCGTTCACGACAGATGGTTGTGATCCATCAATAGCTTCAGGCGGCATGGCTGCGGAACTGGCGGAAGGGAGAAAAATAGAAGAGGCCGGCAGGATAACTCAAGAGGACATACTGAGAGGTCTGGGCAGATTCCCGGAAGACAGTTTGCATTGTGCGCTGCTTGCGGCAAATACTTTAAAAAAAGCAGTAGAAAAACTCCTGCAGAAAACGGCGGATAAACATTCCGATACTGAATTACAGGGAGGCAGCCATGTGTGACGGGAACTGTTCCATTCTGAAAAAGGCCAGGATAAGACTGAATGAACTGATAGAAAAAAACGGATTCACTGATAAAAAGATAACGGTATCGTATAGAACTCTGTCACCTGAAGAAGCAATAGGAAATCCACAGAGGCGGGATTATCCTATTATAGAAGGTAAAGAAAAGGTCATCGAAGCTGAATTTATGGGGGTGAAAACTCATGTTTTCACCGACTCGCCTGCTGAATATACCGGAAGCCTGGAAGATATAATGGGTCTTAGACTGGATAATAACAGAGAGCGGGCGATATTCATCGCTGCATTGAATGCTGTGATGAAAAAAACCGGTTTGATCAGTGACACAATGCATTGCAAAGACGAAGAACCCGAAAAATGTTCAAAGCAGATATCGGAATATATATTGGAAAGATGGGGCAAGGTATCAGTAGGCCTCATCGGATTCAATCCTGCCATAGCAGAAACGCTTATAGGTGTTTTTGGGAAAAATGCCGTAGGGATAACCGATCTTAACAGGAAAAACATCGGGGCAGCTAAATTCGGAGTCACGATATGGGACGGGTATAGAGATACGGAAAAACTTATTAAAACATTCGAGGCGGTCATCTTTACCGGCACAACAGCAGTAAACGGTACTTTTGACAGTATCCTTTCTTTAATCACAAAATACAACAGGCATTATCTGATCTACGGGGTAACGGCAGCGGGATTATGCTGTTTATTCAATATGGACAGAGTCTGCTATTACGGCAGAGAATAAGAGAAATAGGCACAAGACACGCCGGAACCGGCCGGAATAAGCATTTCTTTATCATTATCTGATATAATGGCTTAAAGATCATCAGTCAGCATGTAATTGTTTGATTTTGTAAATACCTTATTGTATATTTGGTAGTCAGCAGCCGTATCGGCAAGGTCAGAAGGAGGCGGATGTGGATTCTAAAGAAAGGTCATTATTCAAGTCTGTTTCGTGGCGGTTCATCGCATTAATAGTGCTTGCGCTGGTTTCATATATGATAACACGGAGTGTCGAAGAGATGTCGTTGATTACAGTGCTGTATACTGCCATTCAGATACTGCTCTATTTCTGTCATGAAAGATTGTGGGAAAAGATAAAATGGGGAAAGATCGAGCATCCGCTCTCGGATCTCCCCGTTAACAGAAAGCCCAGCCCCGAAGACATGAAGATAGTATCTAAAAAGCTGAAAGAACTGGGCTACATTGATTGAACGGTTAAGGCTGTAATTTTTAATACATCAAATAAATGATATAATAATCCCGAAGAAGTCCTGAACAACAGTTATGAAAATAGGAGCAGTAAACAATTTTAGGAATGATATATCCGATGAGATAAGACTTGTTGCATCGGAAAGTTTCGGATTTATTGATCTTACCCTTGAACCTGTTTCCGATAAAAGCCTGGATACTGCTGATGTAAAAAAAGCACTTGAAGATACAGGTATTGAAATAATCGGGCATACAAGTGTGTTCCTGCCGGTAGTGTTCCCGCTTGAGTCTGTACGCTGTGCAGCAATGGATGAGATGACGCGCTATGTGGATTTTTTCAGTGATATAGGCGCGCGATGTATGAGCGTACACCCGTCGGGAAGTATTCCTATTATCGATCATAACGAACTTATCAAAGCCAACAGGGAGTTCATAAGTGCCATGGCAGGTATGTGCAAAAGGAAGAAAATGACTCTTATGCTTGAAACGGTTATGACCCCGTTTAACACACCTGAGATTTTCCGGGTACTGCTTGAGGGCATGGATGAAGTTATGGTCCATCTGGATGTAGGTCACTGCAATGTCAATTCCCAAAGGGATCTGGCAGAAGAATTCTTCGATGAGTTCGGCGAAAGGATACGGCATATACATTTTTCAGACAATTGCGGCGAGAATGACGACCACCTGCCGCTTGGAAAAGGTTCGGTGGACTGGAGAGCAGTAATGAAGATATTGTCCCGATACGGTTATGACGGAACGATAACTCTGGAGATATTCTCAGAAGACAGGAGACTTCTGCTCGAGAGCAAAAAGTATCTTGAAGATATAATCGCCGGTGAAAGACAACTATGATAAAGACAAAGAAGATAACATTCGGGACAAAGGGATTTACCGATATTGTGAACCTGAATCCCGATATAGAAGAATTCGTTGCCGAAACCGGCATGGATGAAGGTGTTGTTTCTGTCTTTGTCCGAGGTTCAACGGGAGCGGTTACAGTTATTGAATATGAACCTAACCTGGTAAAGGATTTCAGGAATGTTATGGAAAGAATAGTTCCTTCCGATATACCTTATGAGCATACCAAGACATGGAATGATGACAATGGCCATGCTCATGTAAGGGCTTCTATTATAGGGTGCTCGGAGACAATACCTGTTTCCGGCGGCCGGCCTGTTCTCGGTACATGGCAGCAGGTGATAGTCATTGACTTCGATACCTGTTCAAGAAACAGGGAAGTCATATTGACCTGTATATGGTAAGAGGCTGCCTTGGTTCTTAGGATCACTTCGGGAACTTATAAAAACCGGGTACTGGCCTCAATACCGGGAAAAGGGTTCAGGCCCCTGTCTGAGAGAATGAAACTTGCTTTGTTTTCGGCGATCGGTGATAAGATACACGGAGTAAGGTTCCTGGATCTTTTTGCCGGGACCGGCAATGTAGGTCTTGAAGCGCTTTCGAGGGGCGCGGCTTCTGTCACATTCGTTGAGCAATACAGGGATAAAATAGACCTCATAAAGCGTAATACGGATTTTATCGGAAAACCGGAGGAAATAACGATAATCCAGTCAGATGTCCTGAGTTTTCATACAGAAGAAGAGTATGATATAATATTCGCGGGTCCTCCATATAAAGCTAATATAGGCACGGAAATACTTTCTCACCTCAGAGACAGTAAAATAATGAGTTCCGGAGTAGTGCTTATATTGCAGCGTCATTACAGAGAAAGACCCGATACGGCCGGATATACCGGGATACGCAGCAGCAGATACGGTATTACTTGTCTGGATTTCCTGAAACTCGATTCTTGAAAAGAATAATTTTGTTTGGTATATTCTATTTTATTTAGTATATTTTAATAATATGAAAAGTATATTTGTTTTGTTAACGGTTCTGATCAGTACCCTTCCGGGATGTTTTACGAAATCGGAAAAGTTTTCCGGGAGGATAAGAGAAAACACGATCTGGCAGGGAAGGATAGTGCTGGAAGGGGATGTGTATGTAGAACCGGGCGTGAAACTCACGGTGCTTCCCGGTACCGTTATCACGTATATGCGGGGAGAAATAAAACATGAAATACAGAGGTTGAGGAATTTTGACGGGCATACATATGACTTATTTGAAGAAAACAAGACGGAAATTATTGTCGCAGGCGACATAGATGTCAGGGGTACTGCCGGTATGCCGGTCAGGATCCAGGCGCCGGCTAAAGACAGACAAAAAGCTAACGGTATTAATTTTATCGGGCATCGCAGTTCATCGACCATAGAGAATCTGATCATTACCGGCGGTTATGTGGGGATAAGGATTTATGACAGCAGGGCTCCTGTATTAAGCAGCGTGACGGTAACAGGCTGTATGGCGGGCGGTATAGGATGCTGGGACAGAAGCGCCCCGGTTATTTCCCGGGCGACAGTCTACGAAAACAAATATGGAATAGGCGCATCTGATGTTTCAAGCCCGGTTATATCCGCCAGTAAAATAACAAACAATCGCGCGGCCGGTCTTTTTTTTGAAGGACAGAGTACCGGTATGGTTACAGATTCGCTGATATCGGGAAATAATGTCGGTATCGCCGTGGGTGATCAGTCAAATGCATCGGTTTTGCGGAGTACGATTACTGCAAACGGTTCCGGAGTCGGATGCTGGAATGAGGCATCTCCGGTAATACAGGACAATATTTTTGCGACAAATATAGTAGGTGTGCTTATGCTGGATGAATCTGCGCCGATGGTTGAAGGAAACGTACTGAGGAATAATGGCGGAGGGCTGACAGTATCTGACAATGCTTCAGGAAAGATATCCGTAAACAGATTTGAGAGAAACGGTCCCGGGATAATATCATCGGGAAAGGCCAGCACTGTGATTGAGGGGAATATACTGGAAGGCAACAGGTACGGTATAATGGCAGAAAACAGGACCAGGTCTAAGATACATTTGAATAACTTTATTGGCAACCAGGTAGGTATCTTGATAAGCGATTATGCAAAACCGTCTCTTGATAAGAATGAGTTTAAAGACAACGGCAGCGACCTTGTTGACAGCAGGTTGTGAGGTGAATGATGATAAGGAAAGCGGCGGTAATCTATAATGATAAGAAGGCAGAGGCCGCTGTCATAGCGGCCAGGGTAAGAGAACTGCTCGCAGCTGAAAAGGTTATTTTCAGCGAGGGAAGTATTGATCCTGATACGGAACTGCTGATAAGTATCGGGGGGGACGGTACGCTTCTGAGGACAGCCAGGCTCCTTCACGATTTAGATATACCCATAGCACATATAAACGTCGGAACGCTCGGATTCCTCGGATACGCGCCGGCTGATGCCGCTGAATATGTAAAAAAACTGCTCTATGCTGATTTCGCGGTTGAAGAAAGATTGATGATAGAAGCTTCTACCGGCAATACGACATTCAGGGCATTAAACGATATTGTGATCAAGAACGGTGATACTGCGCGTATGATAAGTATTGAACTTTTTATCGATGACAAGAAAGTGTACAGCATAAACGGCGACGGTGTTATCATATCAACCCCGACAGGTTCTACCGCGTATTCTCTTGCATCCGGCGGGCCGGTAGTAGAGCCCGGTCTGGGAATCATTGTTATTACACCACTGAGTCCGCATACGCTTTCAACCCGGCCGCTTATTGTCGGAGATATCAACATTAAAATTGTATCTACAAGGGATGATGATAAGATCGTTCTTACAGCAGACGGACAGATAACACATATGATTGAATCTGCCGACAAGATTAATATTTCTGCTGCGCCGCAAAAACTGAAACTCGTCAAAAGTGAAGAGGATTTTTTCAGCCTGCTTTCGCGGAAACTGGGTTGGGGGTGAGGATGAAGACCAGGAAGGGTATTCTGCTCGAAACTCTTAAAATAGAGAATTTTGCGCTCCTGGAGTCTGCATTTCTCGAGATAGGCCCGGGATTCAATGTTATTAGCGGCCAGACCGGGGCAGGAAAATCAATACTGATAGGAGCATTGAGCATGGTGCTGGGTGAATGGGTCGGCAAAGAAATAGTCAGGAAAGACGCTGATGCCTGTGAAGTTGAAGCGGTCTTCTCCGGTGAGATAGAGGAAGATATCGCTGAATTCCTTGAGAAAAAAGACCTCTGTACCGAGATGCTCATATTGCGCAGGAAATTCTATGCAAAAGGGATGAGCAAATGTTACATCAATGACCGGCGTGTTACCCTCTCGTCTTTGAGTGAACTGGGTAACCTCCTCATAGATATCCATTCTCAGAATGATCATCAGGCGCTGCTTAAAAAGAAAAACCAGATGAAGATATTAGACAGGTTCGCCGGAAATGAAGAATCAGTATGCAATGTGCGCAAAGAATGGGGGCGACTTTTAGACCTTAAGAAGAAAAAAGAAGAAAAAACGATTTTCATGGAGAATACACAGAAAGAGATCGAAAGATTGAAATATGAGATCGAAGAGATCGATGCTGCATGCCTTAGATCAGGTATCGAAGAAGAAATAGAGCAGGATTTTTTGATACTCTCAAATGCCGATATGCTGGATTCGGGAATAAAAGAATTAACAGGAATGCTCTATGAAGATGATGATGCTGTTGTGGAAAGGCTTTCTTCTGCATCAAAAAAACTGGATGAACTATGTCATGTCGACGGCAGATTCGGCAATTTCCGGGAAACTATAGAAAAAGCAGTCTGCGAGATAGAATCAGTCTGCGAGAATCTGCGTTCTTACAGGGCAGGCTCCGAATTTGACAGCGGCCGGCTCGAAGAGGTGCTTATCCAGAAAAACCGGCTGTCGGACCTTAAAAGGAAATACGGACAGGAGATAGATTCCGTTCTGGAATACAGGGACAAAATTGCAAAACAGATATCAGAGTATGATGATTTCACCGGGAAAATACAAGAAGTTGATTCTGATATCTCGGTTTCACGGAAAAAACTGGAGAAGCTTAACAGCGTGCTTTCGGCCGGCAGGAAAAATGGCGCCCAGAAACTATCACAAGCGGTTAAGGAAGAACTGGGATTTCTTGGAATGGAAGGCGCGCAATTCACAATCCGCCTGGATCCTGCTGAACAGGGTTATTCGGGAAAGGAAACGGTCGAGTTCCTGATCAAGACCAACCCGGGCCAGTCTGAAATGGAGCTTGCTAAAATCGCATCAGGCGGAGAAATATCAAGAGTGATGCTTGCTCTCAAGTCGGTGCTGGCAGGAAACGATAATATACCGCTGCTTGTATTTGATGAGATCGATGCAGGTATAGGCGCAACAGTTGCCGGTAATGTGGGTAAAGAGATAAAAAACCTCTCGTGCTTTCATCAAGTGATAGTGATCACGCATCTTCCGCAGATAGCTGGATGCGCGGATGTCCATATTAAGGTTTCAAAACAGACCAGTAATGGAGTTACACGGACAGTCATAGAAAGACTCGAAGAAAACGCGAGGGTAAAAGAAATTGAGAGGATGTTCGGCGGGAAGGAAGGTGCCGGTTTTGAAGAACAGGCCCGCCGTATATTAAGCAACAGCTGATATCCCGGGTAGACTGCCCGGGGAAGTATTTAAGCTGAAGGTAGGAAACAATGAGAAAAGCTAATTTAGATGATGTGAAGAAGATACACGAACTCATAAGCGATTTTGCCGGCAAAGGGCTCATGCTGCCGCGTCCGCTGAATATGATCTATGAGAACATAAGGGATTTCTGGGTAATAGAAGATGACGGTCAGATATCCGGCTGCTGCGCACTTCATTCCATGTGGGAAAATATGGCTGAGATAAAATCTTTGGCGGTAAGGAAGGATTGTCACGGCAAAGGTTACGGAAAAGAACTGGTCGCATCATGTCATAGAGAAGCGGAGGAACTGCATATCCGGAAACTCTTTGCATTGACGTATATCCCGGAATTTTTTGAAAAATTCGGTTATGTCAGGAGAGAAAAGGAGACCATGCCGCATAAAATATGGTCGGAATGCATAAACTGCCCGCATTTCCCGGATTGTGATGAAATCCTGGTAGTAAAAGAATTATGAGTATTATAGATTTTTCTATAGGAGTATTTGTAATGCTTATGGGTTTCGGATTCCTGTACAGGCCGAACAAAGTGCAGCAGGTAAACCGCTGGATAAGAGATAATATTTTCAATGACAGGCTGCTCTTAATACACAGAAGGCGAGTGGGAGTTATGCTCATATTCCTCGGAGCAGCAGTCATATATTTTGCATTGAAATAAACATAATCCTTAAAACAGTGAAATACCACGGCTGATAATAAAACAATTAGAAAATGATCGCAATACCTATAACAGCACCGACAGTAAGAGAAGCCGCAGAAGATATCAGGTATGCCGGGAAAACCGATATCCTGGAACTCAGGCTTGACCTTATTGAAGATATTAATGATTCCGGGCTTAAAGAACTTCTCCGCCTGACTGAGAATAAGGTGATAGTCACTGACAGGAAGCAGAGGCGAAACCTGATCGAGCTTGCAATTGAGCATGAAGCGGATTTCATCGATATGGATATCACCATGGGTAAAGATATTATCCGGGAGATCTCAGGCATTATGAAGAAAACAAGATCTATCGTCTCGTATCATGACTTTGAAAAAACCGATGAAAAGATCATCAGCACTGTATATGAACAGATATCCGGGCTGAATCCGCATATTATTAAAATAGTCTCATTCGCCAATTCTATAGCAGATAACAGGGTAATATTCGATTTGATAGCCAGGGCAAGGAATGATAGTAATCGCATAATTGCGCTCTGTATGGGTGAGAAGGGTATTATATCCAGGATACTGGCGACATTCTTAGGCGCCGAGTTGACTTTCGGAAGTCTTAGGGAAGGAAGAGAGTCGGCACCCGGGCAGATCACGGCCGAAATGCTAAAGAACCTGTACGGAGTGGGTAATCTCAGGTCTCCTTCCATATTCGGTCTTGTGGGAAATCCTGTCGCGCACAGCAGAGGGACATATGTTCACAACAGGGCATTCAGAGAACTTGGTCTTGAAAATATATATGTGAATTTCCTTGTTGATGACCTGGGTGTGTTCATGGACAAATACAGGGATATGATATCGGGACTGAGTGTAACAATCCCGTTTAAGCAGGAGATAATGAAGTATGTTGACTCTGTAGAACCCGATGCTGCAAAGATAGGGGCTGTCAATACTGTAGTTAAAAACGGTAACGTACTTACGGGATGTAATACGGATATGGCCGGCGCAATCGATGCAATAAAAGAAAAACAGGATATCGCGGGTAAGAATGTAGCGATTATCGGCGCCGGCGGAGCAGCCAGAGCAATAGCCTATGGGATAATAAAAGAATCCGGTAACCTGACGGTAATCAACAGAACTGTCGAGAAAGCAGAAAAGCTTGCAGGTGAACTGGGTTGCAGGTACGGTGATTTTGACAGTATGGACAGTCTGAAAGACATCGATCTATTGATAAATGCAACTTCTATAGGGATGCATCCGGATGTAGACAGAACGCCTGTAGCAAGGGAAAAACTAAAAAAATTAGCCGGTGCCGATTGTGTCGTTTTTGATTCAGTATACAATCCGGCAAAAACAAGACTTCTGAAAGATGCTGCTGAATTGGGGCTGGAAACGGTGACCGGCGAAAAGATGTTCCTGAATCAGGCTGCCCGTCAGTTCAGGCTTTTTACCGGTAGGGAGATGCCGTGAGACTGATATCAGAAAGAACCCGGAAGCTTGAAGGCAGTATTGTTATTCCCGGCTCAAAGTCGCATACGATCAGAGCTGTTATTATCGCTTCGCTTGCAGATGGAACATCGAGGATTTTCAGCCCCCTGAGATCAGAAGATACAATGGCAGCTGTAAATGCCTGTATAGCTTTAGGAGCAGATATAAATACGAATAATCCGGATGAATGGATAATAACCGGATTCGGTAATTCACCGACCGCCCCATCCGGCCCCATAGATATGGGGAATTCAGGGACTTCAGCAAGATTAATTGCGGGTATCTGTTCACTATTCGATTTTGAGGTCGTTATTGACGGCGATGATTCTTTAAGATCAAGACCTATGCAGGAACTTTTAAATGCATTGAATTCACTCGGTGCTGAAGCTGAATCAGTTAACGGTGACGGAAAATGTCCAATAAGAATAAAAGGAAAATTAAAGGGTGGTGAGGCAAGTATTAAAGGTATGACTTCACAGTATGTCTCATCTGTGCTTATTGCTGCTCCTGTTGCAGAGGGTGATACGGTCTTAACTGTTAGAGAACTGAATGAAATTCCTTATGTATATATGACATTAAAATGGCTCAGGGAATCGGGAATAGAAATTGAAGCGGGACATGACGATCGTATTCCAGGATACCGGTATAGAATAAACGGTAATCAAAAATATAGGCCATTTAAAAAATCTATACCGGCTGACTGGAGTTCAGCAACTTTTCCACTTGTTGCCGCTGCTGCAATAGATTCTGATGTATTATTAAAAGGTCTTGATATAAATGATCCCCAGGGAGATAAGGCAGTTGTGGAATTCCTTAAGAGTATGGGCGCGGATATAATCCAGGAAGAAAAGGGAATGAGAATAAAAGGTAAACAGCTTACGGGCAGAGAACTTGATCTTAATAATACGCCGGACGCACTTCCCGCATTGGCTGTACTCGGATGTTCTGCCCGGGGAACAACAAAACTTATTAATGTAGCGCAGGCGCGGATTAAAGAAACAGACCGTATTGCAGTAATGGCCGGTGAATTGTCAAAGATGGGTGCATCCATAGAGGAAAAAGAAGACGGGCTGGTAATCAATAACAGTGAATTGACCGGACTTGATGTTAATGGGTATAATGATCACAGAGTAGTCATGGCTCTGGCAGTTGCCGGTATGACAGCGTCAGGTAAGACAGTGGTATCAACAGCCGAATCTATAAATGTGACTTTTCCGGGATTTGTTGACCTGATGAAAAGTCTGGGAGCAAAAATGAGATTGGAGGGATAAAACCATGATGGGAAATACTTTCGGCAGATTATTCAGGATAACAACAGCAGGCGAATCGTATGGAAAAGGAAAAGGCTCGGGACTTGCTGTCATAGTGGACGGAGTACCGCCGGGATTGAAGATCACAAAAGAAGATATCCAGAAAGACCTGGATGCCAGAAAACCCGGTGTCGGGAAACTCAACAGTCCGCGTAAAGAGACTGATCAATGTGATATCTTTGCGGGATTGGGGCAGGATGGTGTTACCACCGGCGCCCCCCTGGGTATAATAATATATAATGTTGATACTCAGAATATCCATATAGAACAGTACAGGCAGTATAAAGATCTCTTCAGGCCGGGACATGCAGCCTACCCGTTTTTTATGAAATACGGTGAAGCCCAGGACTGGTGCGGTGCGGGCCGTGCGTCAGGAAGGGAAACTGTCGGAAGAGTAGCAGGCGGTGCAGTTGCAAGGTTCATACTCAACAGAGAGGGAATAGAGATACTTTCTTATACCAAAGAGTGTATGGGCATAAAGGCGAAAGATATGACATATGACGAGATCAAGGCCAATTTAAGAAAAAATGAAATAAACTGTCCTGATCTGGATGCGGCAAAAATGATGGAAGAAGAAGTCCTCAGGATAAAAGATGAGGGAGATACGGCGGGTGGCACTATCGAGCTGATAGCCAGAAACGTACCTCCGGGACTGGGTGAACCTGTATTTGATAAACTCAATGCCGTGATCGCCCATGCTCTGATGTCCATAGGCGCTGTAAAAGGGATAGAGTTCGGCGCGGGTTTCGGCGTTTCAAACATGAAGGGCTCAGAGAACAATGATCAGCCTTATCTGGATGAGAACGGTAAGGTAAGGTTTAAGACAAACAATGCAGGAGGGTTCCTCGGCGGGATGACAAATGGTGAAGATATAGTAGTGAGAATAGCAGTAAAACCTACTCCCACGATATCCGTGAAACAGACATCGATAAATATGGCCGATATGGCAGAAGAAGAACTGAGCCCTATAACAAGAAGGGATCCTACACTGGTAGGAAGACTATGGGCGGTGGCTGAAGCGATGATGGCCTGTGCGATACTTGATGCGTTGTATATGGCAAAAGGGTATGATGCCCTTGCAAAGCTGGATAAGAAATGGATGGACCTGAAAGAAAAATAGTAACCGGCCGGCTATCCGGATACTCTGAAAAAAACTGGAGGTCAGAAAATTGTTGATCAATATAGATATACCCGGCCATCCGTATACTGTACGCGTCGGGGAAGATATAACTGAGTTCGGGAACAGGCTGAGGGAATTTTCCCGCAGTGAGAGGGCAGTGCTCATAACAAATGATAATCTCTGGCCGCTTTACGGGGACAGGCTTTTAGCGGCGCTTGCGGCAGCTTCATTTGAAGCGGCGGTTATAAAATTGCCGGACGGTGAAGAGTATAAGAAGCTTGATACGGTTAAAGATATTTATGAGAGACTGAGTTCTGATAAGATCGAGCGGTTTACTCCGGTGGTAGGTTTCGGCGGCGGTGTTGTAGGTGATATCGCGGGATTTGCGGCATCCACTTATTTGAGGGGTTTGCCCTTTTTTAATATTCCGACAAGCCTGATCGCGCAGGTCGACAGTTCAGTGGGCGGGAAGACAGGGGTGAACCTGGAGTGCGGTAAGAACCTGGTAGGTACTTTTTATCAGCCGGATTATGTACACATAGATATTGAGCTTCTGAACACACTCGATAAAAGAGAGTTGGTTTCAGGGTTTGCCGAAGTCATTAAACATGCATTTATCAAAGGAGACGAGTTTCTTCCTTATCTTGAAGAGAATATGGAAGCAGCTCTGGAACTTGATGCCGGCGTATTAGAACACATAGTATCAGCGTGTGTCAGAATAAAGGGGGAAATCGTAATTGAAGATGAAAAAGAAAAAGGATTGAGAAGGGTACTCAATTTTGGGCATACACTGGGACACGGGCTTGAAGCCAGTATGGGCTACGGCAGGATAAGGCATGGCGAAGGGATAGCTATTGGTATGGTAGCTGCTTCAGAGATCGCCGAACGGGTATACCCGGATAAAACGCCTAATTTGTTGGAAAGGATAAGGTCACTGCTTATTAGAGCCGGTCTTCCTGTAAGGATACCTGCTGAAGCAGATACTGAAGCTGTCCTTGAGGCGATGTGTCTTGACAAAAAAGTCCGCCATGGCAGCCTTGAATTCGTACTTCCCATGGGAACCGGCAAAATGGAGCCCGGAGTGGCAGTAGATAAAGATCTTGTTAAAGAAGTTATTAAGGAAATATATGAGAGCTAAATTCGCGTTCTTTTTCTTATTTATGGTGTTTCTTGTAAGCCCCTCTATGGCATCGGATGTCTATCTTATCGAGATCGACGGTACGATCAATCCTGTTGTGGCGGATTATGTATCAAAGGGACTTGAAAAAGCTTCAGAGAACGAAGCGTCAGCAGTTATTATCAAGATGGACACGCCGGGCGGGTTAATGGATTCAATGAGACAGATAATAAAATCGATGGAAGCTGCATCGATCCCGATTATCGTCTATGTAGGTGAAAGCGGCGCCAGGGCGGCTTCAGCAGGGGCTTTTATAGCGATGGCGTCCGATATTACTGTTATGGCTGAAGGTACAAATATCGGAGCGGCTCACCCGGTAAAAATGGGGGAACAGAAAGTTACAGAAGATATGAGTAAGAAAATGACAGAAGATGCCCGGGCTTTTATAAAATCCCTTGCGAAGAAACACGGCAGGAACGCCGAATGGGCGGAATCAGCCGTAACGGAGAGCCTGAGCATAACCTCCGGTGAGGCTGTATCAATGAATGTAGCCGATTATGAAGTCAAAGATTTTATGGAGATGAAGTCGGTGCTTGAAGGAATTTCGTTAAAAAAGGGGAATGATGAATATATACTGACTTTCAAGGGAGAGATTGTTAAAATAAGTATGGCTCCGTTTAAAAAGCTGCTGAACTATATAGCGAATCCTAATTTCGCGTATATACTGATGCTGATAGGCATCTACGGGCTCATATATGAGTTTTCCAATCCGGGAATAGGTTTGGGAGCCGTGGCGGGAGGGACGTCTCTTTTGCTTGCTGCCCTTGCTTTTCAGATACTTCCCGTTAATACGGTCGGAGTTCTGCTTATAATCTTCGGCGTTATGATGATGGTTATGGATATCTGGGTACCCTCGTACGGGATACTGACAATGGGCGGTCTTGTCAGTTTTCTGATAGGTTCACTAACGCTTTTTGAAGTGGGAAGTTTCAATCTCAGTGTTTCTCTGGGGCTTATACTCGGTGCCACCATAACAACCGGCCTCTTTTTTTTGTTTGCCGCAGGGAGCGGACTGAAGATACAGAGCAAGAAAGTAACTACCGGCTCAAAGGGTATGATAGGACTTGCCGGACAGGTGGAAAAGACGCTTTCACCCGGAGGAACTGTCTTTGTCAGGGGCGAACTCTGGAGAGCCGAGAGTACCGGAACAACAATAAAAAAAGGGACAGAAGTCGAAGTTACGGATATAAAAGGCAACCTGATTTTTGTAAAAGAGAAAAAGTAGTCAAAGGATAGAGGAGATATAATAACAGTTGTCAAGTAAAATAGACGATAAAAATATTGTAAAAGAATCAGAGGTTTTCAATAACACCTCCATTTTGTATAATAGGTTCCTGGGAACAAGATGGTTTCGTAAAACCCATTGTGGCATT